>JANWXL010000532.1 GCA_025055265.1 Roseiflexus sp. | reverse complement strand
CTGGATCGCTGTTTCCAGGGAGACGCGGTGACCGACGGAGACGTAGACGGGGCGGACGCCAGGACGGGTGCGCAGCGCCGCCCCTACAATTTCATCGTGATCTCGCAGCAGCGTCCAGGCGCCGCGTACATCGGGCAGTGGACCGTGGGCGCCGACCAGCAGCGATTTGGCGCACCCGATTGAGGGCAGATCGGTCAGGACGCCGAGATGGCAGGCGATGCCGCAACGCCGTGGGTGCGCCAGTCCGTGCCCGTCGCAGATCAGGAGATCGGGAGCAGTGTGCAGGCGAGCAAGCGCATCGAGCACGGCAGGCGCTTCGCGAAACGAAAGATAACCGGGAACATACGGGAAACTGATCTGTCTGCGCGCAATCGCGTAATCGAGCACCTGAAGCGACGGAAACGCCAGCACCACAACCGCCGCCAGCGCACTGTCGCCGCTATACCCCGTATCGACGCCAGCAACGGTGCGGATCGGTCCGAAGGCATCGTGAGGAATGACCTGCGTCCGTATCTGCTCTTGAATGGCGCGCGCCTCATCGAGATCAGCGGGCCAGGGATGATTGGGGGATGTCTTCATTGCTGCACACGGCTACAGCATTTCTCGAAAAGGTTGACGCGCAACGCAAAGGTGCAAAGCATCGCTGTCAATATGACGTTATGTCTTTGCGCCCACCATGCCTGGCGGGATTGGTATGAAGCCCTTTACGTCTTTGCGCCTTTGTGTCAGTTTCTTGGAAATGCTCTAGTGACGCAGACTATCGGGCAGGCGTTCCAGCCACCCGACATCCAGGACCCCCCACAGCCCGAGCATGATTGCCTCAGCCGCATCGTGACGGAGCGCTGTGGGGCGTGGTGCGCCCGACCAGGCGATCACCCGACGCGCCAGCGCATCGGCGATGCGTTTTGCCTGGTCGCCGTTGCGCTGCTCACGTTCGTACAGCAGCGCGCGCCGCCAGGTTTCGGCGCTGACCAGACGGACGGAAACGCCGCGCCGTTCGGCTTCTCGGATCCAGATGTCTGCCAGGCTCCCGCCTCCCTCAAGGTAGATCCATTCCAGGTCGGTTGGTTCAGCCAGCACACCCGCGACGCCGCGACGCAGACGGGTGGCGCTGCCGAAATTGTGCGAACCGTAGCGACGCAGTCGTCCGTCGCCGCCGTACACGGCGAAGCCGGTGCGCAACCCAAGATCAATGGCCAGCAGCGAGGGCATAGCGCTATTATAGTCGAAATCTCGTTCGATTGGATCTTGACACACATGTTCCGATGTGGTATACAAGAGGTCAGAGGCTGGAGGTCAGAAGTGAGAGGGGAGCAAAGGCGAAGGGTACAGGTGGAAAGGTGGAAAGTAACCCTTAACCCCTAACCCTCTAACCCCTAAGAGGCGAGCATGCTGGCAACGAGCGACATTCCCCAGGCGGATGTGTTGTGGCACGTAGCGCGGGTGCCAGAAGCCATCATACGCGGGCATACGACGCATGAAGCGATCGGCGCTTACCTTGGCGCGAAAGGGCAGCGGCAGGGCCTGTACTATGCGCAGGCAGCGCGTGTGCTTGGTCTGGTCGGCGAGCCCGAGGAGGATGGGACAGTTCGGCTGACGCCCTATGGCCGGGCATTCGCGCAGTATGATCGTTCGGCGCAAAGCAATGCGTTGCGTCGCCTGTTGCGTGAACAGGAGCCGACGCGATCAGTCCTGCGCGCCATTCGCGAGCGCGGCGGCCTCGATTACAACGGCATTGCCAGCGTGCTGCGCCAGCTTGCGCCGCTGGCGGAAAGCACTGCGCGGCGGCGGGCGCACACTGCTGCTGCCTGGCTGGTTGCCGCCGGTCTCGCGTCCTGGCGCGATGGAAAACTTATTGCGGCAAGTGCGCCGCCTGAAAGCATGGGATGGGCTGTGGCGCGTCGCCGGGCTGGCAGCGTCACGCGGTAATCGCTATCGAACAACACCCCCCGCAGGTTCTGAAACTTGTGGGAGAGTTGTTTTTATCCATTCGCTGGCGGCGGCTGTTCGCCAGAATTTTGATCAGGCTGCGGCGCAACCCCTGGTGGCGGCGGTTCGGCAGGTTGTTCGGCTGGCGGCGGCGCAGGCTGCGCCGGTTGTGCAGCGGGCGGGAACGGGATGAGCGGCTTCCCATCCGGACCGATGTCGGCAGGGTTTAGAGCATAGATGTTGGGCCACGGTCGAAAGCGGGTACGGAATAACTCAGGCGGGCGCGGCACGCCATTCTCCACCACCAGCCGGTACACATCAATCGTCATACCACCGCGCGCCTTATCGGTGTGCTTGATTGTCCCCTGAGGCACTTTGGGATCAGCAACAAACACCGGCTCCGTCGGCGCGGGCGTATGGTCGTAGACTTTATGGGTCAGATCAACCGTGCGGTTGGGCCTGGTGCCATACAACTCGATCTGCGCCACGCCGGTTTTCGGGTCTGACCACGCCTGAATCAACAGCCACGCCCCGGTGTCGTTGACAAACTTCAGATCTGGTCCGCCGGTAAAGATTGTCGCATCAAGACCGGGACCATTACCGCGCGGACCGAGCGCATATTTGTCGTACCAACTGATGTAGAACGAATGCCCCCATCGCTCGGTGATTGGCAACCCTGCCCAGAAGGCGGCGCGAAACAGCGTGGTCGAGTCCTGGCAGATACCGCCGCCGAACTCCTGCTGCGTCCGGTTCTGAATGATCGCTGCACCTTCTACGAACCCATTCGCGGCGTTAATCTGTCCAATGTTCTTGTTGAACGAAAACTCTTCGCCAGGTGCAATCAGCAACCCGTTGAGCAATTGCATCCCGACGCCGATATTATGGACGCGGTAGGGCGCTGAGCCGGTAAAATCGCTCTTGCCAACGCTCACCAGTTCGCGGATACCCAGTTGATGGAGGTTTGCCTCTGTCACGGGCGGATCGGTGGGAACCATGGGCAGTTCGAGCACACGATCGCGCCCCATGAGCGCAGCAAGCACCATATCACGGGCGCGCGCCTCATCGAGACGGAGTCCCGGTTTGCCGGGCCTGGTAATTTTAAGATTGCCATCGTTCCATGCCACCCTTGGGCGTGTGCCCGGTTTTTCAGTCTCGGCGGCGATTTGCCGGAGGCGCTGCTCGAGCGCGCGCTGGTCGAGCGTGACTTCAATCTGGTCGCCTTCAGCGGAGGGGATGCGCTCGATGATGATCATATCCGCCAGATCGCGGACCGTCCACTCGTATACCCTGTTCCCCACACGCAGCACGACTGGACCTTGAAGAATCGTCTCGATCTGTGATCGCGCAGCGGCAACCGTCGCATCATCGAGCCGCGGCGGCAGTTCGCGCGTCTGGAGCGGAATGGTGGCAGGCGCGAGGGCTTGCAATTGCTGCGACAACTGCGCCAGAGTTGCATCAACCAGCACCTGCCGCCCGATGACTGCGCCAACAATTGCGACCCGCTCACCATCGAGTCGCACCTGGGCATCGGCAGGCGCACGCTCAATCTCACGCGCCAGTCGCGCCAGATATGCCTGCGCGCGCGTCTCATCATACGAAACACGCAGCGGCACTTCAAAACCGTGCTGCCAGATTGCCGCGATTTCCTGCACGTTGTTGATCAGACCATGGCCGCGCCCGACGTTGTAGGCCCTTTTGACAGCGCTATGAAAGTCGAACGTCATCCCCAGATCATCCAGTGTTGGCGTCCATTGACGGTCGCCATAGGTAATCACCACCGGTTGACGGAGGAACGTTTCGTAGCGAGCCCGGAGCGCAGCCTCCGCCTGATCTGGCGTCATCTCACCGACAGCAATGCCCTGAATCGATACATTAGGGTAGATCCGACCTTCGTACGACCGATAAAGATATACGGCGCCACCTGCTACACCCAGCCCGATGAGCGTGATCATCGCAAGCGCAAACCATAGCCATCCGTTACTGCGACGGCGTGGCCGCCGTACGCGCATGCGCGTCGTAACCGGAAAGCCGTCACGCTCTGTCGCCTCGGCTGTTGAGGAGAAGTGGACCTGTTCAGCCGACACGCACACCTCCAATGCAACAACGTCGCCAGGAATATACGGAACCCGGCGGGGACACCTTGAGGAAGACTGTGACGCACATTCGCAGCGAGACGCCAGGGAGCGTTTCACAGCGACGCTGTACCACTATACTTCAAACTGGCGTCCGCTGTCAATGATCAGAAACTGATAGATGTGGTATACTCCTCGAGAGACTCCTGGAATGCTTCTATCTATCGTAAAGGATACACAGGTATGCCTGACAATGGTATGACTGAGCTGGACCTCTTGGTTGGCTCAATGTTCACGACCCTGCCAGATGAAGACCGCGAACGGTACGAGGCGGAGCGCGAGTGGTTGATTGACGTGCAAAACCTGCTGAAGGATGAGGGTGTGGAGGTCGATCTGCTGGCAAACCCCGGCGTTGAAATTTGGGAGGGTGGTATCGAGCGCTATCACGATCTCTTCCTGTTGCGCCTTGTTGCTGTATATTTGGAAAACGGTCGGGATATCAAGCCGCTGCTGGCGCCAGATTTCGAGCTCGATGAAGAGCCTGATCCACTGCTGGCAGCCATCTGGGAGGATGAACAGCCGACACGCTTTCCGCATCTGATCAAGCATCAGGGTGAAGGCGGATACTATCTGCCAGCCGATTTCCCTGAGCCGATCTGGATTGAAGAAGAACCGGAAGAGGGCGAAGACGCGCCGATTGAAGAGTCGGTGGTCAGTTTCGGTTCGTCAGTGGCGCTGCAGCGCGAACTGGTCGAGCTGGAAGGAATGCTGGATCAGGCTGGTGTGAAACCCAGGCATCCGATTCGTCGCTGCCTGAGTGTGCTGCGTGAAGCCGCCGATGTCAGCGTTGCCAATGATCTGCCGATCATCGTGTGGTGATGCTGGCAATCCGCCATCCGCCAACGTGCATGTCAGGGGCGTCGCACGAGTTGAGACGTTGCAATACGACGTCTCAACCCATGCAACGTCTCCGCGCTTTAACCGGTGTTCATCAATCCCGCCGCCAGACCGCTGATGCTCAACAGGATGGCGTCCTCAAGCGCGACGTGATCTGGTCCGTCGGGAGCCGCGCGTAAACGGCGCAACAGTTCGATCTGAAGGTAACTCATCGGATCGATG
>JANWXL010000448.1 GCA_025055265.1 Roseiflexus sp. | reverse complement strand
GGATGAACAGAACCCTGCCAATTCGTCGGTGAACGTTCAGATCGACGCCGCCAGCATCAACACGCGCGATGCGAAACGCGACGCGCACCTGACATCGCCGGATTTCCTTGATGTCGCCAATTATCCCTACATCACCTTCGTCAGCAAGCGCATCGAGGTGCTGGACGAGTCGCATGGACGCATGGTTGGCGACCTGACGATTCGCGGCGTGACCCGCGAAGTGACGCTCGACATCGAGTACAACGGTCAGGCGCGCTCGCCGTGGGGCACGGTCAGCGCCGGGTTCCACGCCAGCACGACGATCAACCGCAAGGACTGGGGGCTGACGTGGAATATGGCGCTGGAGACCGGCGGGGTGCTGGTTGGCGAAGAAGTGGAGATCGATATCGAGGTCGAGCTGGTCAGGCAGGAGGAACAGCCGTCGGCGCCGGTCGAGACGGCAGCGGCGTCATAACCAGGTTGAGGTCGGCATCAACTGAGACGCGCCAGCCTGGCGGCGCAATGGTCGTGGCGTCGAACTGGGCAATGATCGCCGGTCCGTCAATCGCATCGCCGGGGCGCAGGTCATCGCGTTCGTACAGCGGCGCAGGTTCGAGCGTTGCGGTGTCGCCGGTCAATGCCGCCGGCGCCATTGCGCGCGGCGCCAGGGGCATCGGGCGTGGCGGAGGCGCTTCCGGCGCCAGGTCGATGACGCTGCGCGGACTGACTGCCCGCACCCGCAGCGTCACTGCCTCGATACGCCGCTCGCGCATGGCGTGCCCGTAGCGCCGTTCGTGCAGCGCGTGAAACCGTTCCGCCAGGTCCGCCAGCGGCGCTGGCGCTGTTTCCCAGCCGCGCTCCAGCGGCGTGGGAAGTTCATACGATTGTCCGACGTAGCGCAGGTCGAGCACGCACTCGATATGGCAGCCATTCGGGTCCTCGCCGTCGGCTGCCAGCGCCGCCAGCGCCTCGTCTGCGAGCGCGGCGATGTGCGCGGCGAGGGTTTCAGGATCGAGTGCATCGAGGGTCATCAGCAGGGCGCGAGTGCTCTCGCGGGTCACATCAGCGGCGATCATGCCGAGCGCCGAGAGCACGCCCGGATAGCGCGGGACGAGCACCGTGCGGATGCCGAGCGCATCTGCCAGGTACGCGGCATGCAGCGGTCCTGCGCCGCCGAACGCAACCAGCGCACAGTCGCGCGGGTCCTCGCCGCGTTCGACGGAAATGGCCCGGATGGCGCGCTCCATCAGCGCATTGGCGACGCGCACCACGCCGAGCGCGGCGCGCTGTTCGGCGCCAGGGTCGTGGACGCCAAACAGGTCGTGCGCCAGCGCCACGAATGCCGTGCGCGCCCGCTCCACGTCGAGCGTCATTCGCCCTCCCAGAAAATGGTCAGCCTGCAGGCGCCCCAGCAGCAGGTTCGCATCGGTGACGGTTGGAAGCGTTCCCTTCCCGTAGCATGCCGGTCCCGGATCGGCGCCGGCGCTCTGTGGACCGACGCGCAGCGCGCCGCCGGCATCCACCCGCGCAATCGAGCCGCCCCCCGCGCCCACTGTGTGGATGTCCAGGGCTGGCAGGCGCACCGGCAACCCGCCGACGTGCGACTCGGATGTGCGCGGCAGCGCCCCGTCCACCAGTGCGACATCGGTAGACGTTCCTCCCATATCAAAAGAGATGATGCGGCTGAAACCGGCGCGTCGCGCAACGGTCCAGGCGCCGACGATTCCGCCAGCCGGACCGGAGAGCGTCGCACGCGCCGCCAACTCACGCGCCGTCACCAGCCCCATGCTGCCGCCGTCGGACGCCATAATGCGAACAGACTCGACGCCCCGTTCCGTCAGCGCCGGACCGAGGCGATCCAGATAGCGCCCAAGGATTGGGCTGACATACGCATTGACGACGGTAGTGCTGGTGCGTTCGTATTCGCGCGGCTCCGGTAAAACACGATGCGAGGCGGAAATGAAGAGCGTGCGC
>JANWXL010000403.1 GCA_025055265.1 Roseiflexus sp. | reverse complement strand
ATCAGCAACCCGCCGAGAATGATCGCAACATCACGTCCCAGGATAAGTGCTGTCGCCCACCAGGGAAAACCGCGCACCCGCGAGAGGGTCACTGCCGTTGCATCGATCATCAACTTATCCGCCACCGGATCGAGCAACTTGCCCAGCGGCGACACCTCATGCCTGCGACGGGCTATCGCTCCATCGATAGCATCAGTAAACATGGCGGCGCCAAGAATGCCCAGCGCCCGCCAGCGCTGTTCGGGACGCTGCATCGCGTGCAGCGCCGCCGGCAGCATCAGCAGACGCGCGAGCGTCAACAGGTTGGCGGGGTAGAACACCTCGCGCAGTTTGAAGGCATGGCGCAAACGTGCAGACATATCAGTATGACGATGGCCCGTAGCCAGGCGGCGGACCGTAATAGCCCGGCGCGGCGTAGACCGGCTGCTGCGGCGGGAAAATGCGTTGCATCGCCTGACCGACCGCGTGCCCGATCATGCAATACGCATAGAATCCGGTGAACAGCATGCCGATGCCGCACGCAATAGCGCCCACACTTGCGACGAGAGCTGCCAGGATGCCGACCGCCAGTATCATCAAGAACAGGCCAATGTTGCTGCGCAAAACGGCGAACACTTCGGCGAACTTGAACGCCTCACTGAACGTGTCGGTCGCCAGGTAGCGCATGATTGCCGCCCAACCCGCAAAAGCACATACAATCCCAACGATGAAGATGAGCGGAAAGAAACACAAACTAAGCAGTCCGATGAGCGCCTCTCCCCCGTCCGAGTCGCCTACACTCGCTGCAGCAGCGAGTGCGAGAAAAACGAATATTCCATAGACGACTGCGACCGGCAGCGCGTAGACGAACTGAATCACAAACGCCATAAAGCCAATCTTCAGAAAGTCGCCGAACTCTCCCCACGCTGGCAGCGGACGCGGATTGCCGCGCGCCACATTCTGCGCCACACGGTAAGAGTAGCCTTGAACGGCGAACAGTCCCACGATGGGGATAAGGGGAACTAACCCGCCGATCAGCACCTTGGTGATCCACTGTTCGTCTTCAGTCACGAAACTGAAGGTCTTTCCGATCTCCATGTCTCCTCCTTGCTACATCAACTCGCTGACGCGAGAGAGACCGCGTCGTTCGAGTTCGCGTTCCGCTGCAACGTATATCTGAACAACCAGGAGATGTGCATAGATCAGCGCGCTTAGCGTCAGCCAGATGAGCAGCAGCACAATCACCAGGACGCCGGGAAAGGTCAGATTGGCGACCAGGAAGGTCAACCCGCCAAGCGCAACAGTTGGCAGGTAGGCGGGCAGCGACGCCAGACGCGCCCGAAAATACACGGCGCGCGCGCCAGGGCGCAGTGCCTCACGCATGGAACGCATACTCATCGCGTGCTCCGGTGAGGCGTCCTGCACATAGATCAGGCGACCAACCATCGAAACGCTGCTCATAAAGACGAAGAGCAGATAGAGCAGCATGACGACGCCAATAACAGTGAGCGCCTGGTTGGCGAACGCCGGGGAACCGCTCACCACTGCCGAAAATGCGACACAAAAAGAGACGACCCCCACGACCATAAACGGCATAACGTAGAACAGAAAGTCGATAATCCAGGCGAACATCCCCATCAACCAGCGCGTCGACCAGTCGAACCAGGGGGGAAGCGGCGTGGGATACCCTTTCCGCGAGTTGTCGATATACTCAATAATCCATCCGCCAGCAAACGGCGCGCCGACAATCGACATGAGCAATGCGCCGCCGATCAGAATTTTGCGCCACCAGAGCGGGTCGCTATGCACAGTTCGAATAGCGGTTCGGAGATCCATGCAATCAAGGAGGGGCGCACTGAAGGACGAAACGCAGCCGCGCTATGACGCCGCAAGATGTTGCCGCAATGCATCGAACGCCATCGTACCGGCGAAATCCCAGACATCTTCGCTCCGCATATCGAAACGGCGGCGCCACTCATCGACCCCGCCGTTGTGTGCGATCGCCACACAGATCGTGGCGAATCCGTCCGACGCGATCACGCTTGAAGGTTGCAGCGCCAGCCCGATGTCGGCGCGCCACTGATGACGCACCTCAACAGCGCCAGTGCGCGCCAGGCTCTGCGCCGCGTCGTCATCGGCTGGAATGTCCGCCGGGTGGATGATGACCCCCCGCAATGCAGTCAGCGCATCTTTTTGGGCGCTCAGGATGCGGTACAGCGGAGCGGAAACCACACCTTCGTACAGAGCGATCGTTTTGCTGCGCTCGCGCAGTAAACGGGCGACCGTCTGATCGAGGCGCTCATCGCCAAGCAGGTTGGCGCCAAGCCGCTCACGGATAGTCGCCTCGACTGCTGCAATCATCGCTTCCGCATCGGCGCGACTGTTCGCCCTGGCGCCGATGCGCAACTCATACTGCGCACGCTTGGCGGAAATCCCGAGGGTCGGGTTGGTTTGCGTCATAAGGTCGGCGAGCATTTCGCCAATGACGCTTTCGCCCAAACCGACGGCGTGCAGGGTGCGCACCAGGATGACGCTGGTTTCGCCGCGCTCGTCGCGCAGGTATGACAGGATCGCCTGTTCCCACAGGTAGCGCATTTCGGAGGGAACGCCGGGCAGCACGACGACGGTGCCGCGCGCATCTTCGACGATAAAAGCGGGAGCGGTGCCGCGCGGATTTTCCACAATCCGCGCGCCCTCGGGAACATACGCCTGACGGCGGTTGCTCTGCGGCATGGGCCGACCAAAGGCGCGAAACCGCGCCTCGATCTGATCGAGTAGATGTTGATGAAAGACCAGCGGGCGCCGGAGGGCGCGCGCAACCGCTTCGCGCGTCACGTCATCGACGGTCGGACCGAGCCCGCCAGTACAGATGACGAGGTCGGCACGGTCGAGCGCTTCGCTGATCGCGGCGGCGATGCGCTCCTCATTGTCGCCAACGACCGACTTGCGGAACAGGTTGATGCCAGTGGCAGCCAGTTGCTGCGCCAGGTAGGCGCTGTTCGTGTCGATTGTCTCACCAAGCAGCAACTCTGAGCCGATCGCCAGAATTTCAGCGTTCATACAGCGCCCCCAGCGGATCGGACGGGTTTTGATCGGCGTGCGACATGCCCGCGGCGCGGCGGCGACGTACATCAGCCCACATATCCTGCTCGTATGCTTCCATCGCCTGTCGTCCCACAGCGATCGCGCCGCGAACGCGCGCTGCCAGCGCATCGACTCCGCCAAAGCGCGCTGTTCCGAGCGCCACGGCTGCCGCGCCGATCGCTACGCCAACGGCAAAGCCGATCAGAAACCGATTCATCGATGCTCCTTCGTCGCTATGCCTTCGCTTCGATTTCAGCCCGGGCGCGTGCAATGAACGCTGCAACCGGCATCGCGCCAAGATCTTCACCTGACCGGGTGCGCACCGCGACGGCGCCAGCGTTCTGTTCTCTGTCGCCGATTATAAGCATATACGGTATCTTCTGCAACTGCGCCTGACGGATCTTCGCCTGCATGCGGTCTTTGCTCAGATTGACCTCAACCCGCAGTCCGGCTGCGGTCAACTGTCGCCCGACCTCTGCTGCATACGCGCTGTGCCGTTCATCGGAAATGGGAATGACGATCGCCTGAACCGGCGCCAGCCAGAGCGGAAAGGCGCCAGCGTAGTGCTCGATCAGCACCCCCATGAAGCGCTCTGTGGTTCCGGTGACGGCGCGGTGCAGCACCACTGGCGTTCGCGGCTGGCCGTCTTCCGCAATATACTCAAGGCCCAGACGACGCGGCTGGATGAAGTCCACCTGAATGGTTGACAACTGCCATTCGCGCCCCAGGACGTCGCGCGCCAGAAAATCGGCCTTCGGTCCGTAGATCGCCGCCTCGCCAGGCGCCTCCTCGTACTGCACGTTGTAGTGATCAAGCGCCGCACGCAGCGCCTGCTCAGCCAGATCCCATGCTTCGTCGTCAGCGATGTACTTTCCGCCCTCGCCGCGCAACGAAAGACGCACCCGATAATTGGTGAAGCGGTACGTCTCGAGCACCTCGCGGATGAGCCGCAGCGCCAGCCCGAATTCCTCCTCGATCTGGTCCGGACGACAGAAAATATGGCAGTCGTCCTGGGTCAGCGCCCGCACTCGCGTCAGACCGGTCAGCGTCCCGCGCTCCTCATAGCGATACAGGGTTGCGAACTCGGCGAAGCGCAACGGCAGGTCGCGGTACGAGTGAATGCCCATCTCCTTGTAGAGGGTCATGTGGCTCGGGCAGTTCATCGGCTTCAGGCGATAGACATGTTCCTCGTCCTCGACCATGGGGGGGAACATGTGCTCACGGTACGCCTCATAGTGCCCGGATTTCTTATAGAGCGTTTCCTTGACGATATGCCCGGTCCACACGTGCTGATAGCCGTAGCGTGTCTGGACCTCGCGCACATACGACTCCATTAGATGGCGCAGCATCTCGCCCTTTGGCGTGAAGAGCGGCAAGCCAGGACCAATATCGTCAGAGAAGCAGAACAGCCCCAGTTCTTTCCCGATTCGACGGTGGTCACGCCGCTTTGCTTCTTCAAGACGATGCAGGTAGGCGTCGAGTTCCTCTTTGCTGTTCCATGCCGTGCCATAGATCCGCTGGAGCATCGGACGGCTCGAGTCGCCGCGCCAGTAGGCGCCGGCCACACTCATCAACTTGAAGGCGTCCGGCGGGATCTGCCCGGTATGCTCCAGGTGCGGACCACGACAGAGGTCCTCGAACGTGTCGTGTTTGTACGTCGAAATGACAGCGCTCGAACTTCCCTGTTCGCCGTACTCATCCTGACCGCGGAGCAGGCCCTCGATCAACTCCAGCTTGTACGGTTGGTCGCGGAACAACGCTCGCGCTTCGTCAGGATCGACAACACGGTAGACGAAAGGGTGTCTTCCCGCAATGATCCGGCGCATGCGCTTTTCGATCTCTTCCAGGTCATCGGGCGTCAACGGGCGCGGCAGATCGAAATCGTAGTAGAACCCGTCTTCGATCGGCGGTCCGATGGCGATTTTGCCCTCTGGAAAGAGTTCAAGCACCGCCTGCGCCATGACATGGGCAGCGGAATGGCGCAGACGATAGTAGGGATCTGTTTCTGGCTTGACTGGCATACACAACCTCGCCGCTTCTATCTATCCGTTACAGTAACGATGAGTTCGCCCGATTCGATACGCAGATCGGCGACTCGGCGCCCCTGCGCTTCCAGCAGTTCGTTCAGCCGCTGCTCAATCGGCGTCAACAGATCGCCAAGCGAGACCAGGCGACCGAGCGGGCCGTCGAGGCGCGGATTGAGCGCAATCACGCGACCGTTTTGCAGCGCAACACCCATGCGTGCGGTTCCATTGAGTCCGAATGCGCGCATATCGACCTCCAGCCCTCCGCTCACCAGGCGAACTGTCGCCTGTTCAATCGGCGCCAGCAGATCGGCATGCGCCAGCAGATAAGCGTTGATCTCCCGCTCACTGATACGCATCTCGCCGGAAGGAAGGGCGGCGACCAGCGTCGGCAGGGCGCCTTCGCCGTCCAGCGTTCCGTCAACCTCCAGACGCTGCACCGCCTGTTCGCCGACCATGCGGCTGAGTGACGGACGCAGCACAAACATGTAAATAGCAACGAGCGCAACGAATATCCAGATAAGCGCTGTTATCCATCCCAGACAGGCGATGGCGCGCCGCGAGCGCGGTTGCGGCTGACGCCGCACAGGTCGATAGTATCGTGTCATGGTCAAATAAAAAACCCTCATCCCGCATGGGACGAAGGGTTGCTTCGTGGTTCCACCCATGTTCGGAATGTCGCCGCTCAGGGGCATTCTGGATCCCTTGCAGCGAATTCCCTCAAGACCGCGTTATCGGGCGGACCCGCGCCTCCATACTTGCCAGCGCGGCGTTCAGAAGGCGGCTCGGAGGCGGTTTTCGCTGCGTCGTCGCCGGGCGCGCTCACAGTCATCGACACGCCCTCCCTGAAGGCCGGTGCGCAACTACTCGTCCTCGTCAACGCGATTCTGAGCGATTTGTTCGCGTACTGCCTCGTCATGGTACACGACGGGGTGCACGGTGTCAAGCATTCTATCACACAGAGCGCAGTCATATGGCAGGAGGTTGGACGCTCCGGTGAGCGCGGTGCGTGGGAGCGCACGGACTCACACGGATCGATTGCCTTCCATCATGATCCGTGCGAATCCGTCGCATCCGCGCGGATCCGCGTCCCCATCGCACTGTTCGACTCGCCTCACGGACGCCGCAGCGCATCGATCAGCACCTGGGTTGCAGGCGGAGGCGGGGGAGTCAACCGGCTGACAATGATGGTTGCGGTCAGACCGGCGACCATGCCAAAAATACCGGTTGCCGGTCCAGAAATGCCAAGAATAGACGTCGCCGGGCTTAACCAGGTTATCACAATCGCGCCAACGACCGTGAGCAACCCGGCGACCATCCCGGCAATCGCGCCCTGGCGATTGGCGCGACGCCAGAAGATGCCCAGCGTCAGGACCGGGAACATGGTCGCAGCGGCAATCGAGAACGCCCAGGCGACCAGCTCAACGATAATGCCAAGCTGTCGCAACGCGGTCAACGCCGCCAGAACTGCGGCCAGGAAGAGAGCCACACGACCGATCACAAGCATCGTGCGCGCAGTGGCGCGCCGGTTCAGCGACTGATAGACATCCAGCGCCACCGACGAAGTGATGACAATCAACAATCCATCGGCAGTGCTCAACGCCGCCGCCAGTCCGCCTACGATCACCAGCGCCGCGACAGCGCCGGGAAGCCCGACAATTTCGGGCGTCGAGACCACCACCAGATCAGGGCTGATTTTCAACTCGCTGTACTGGAGGAAACCGTCAGTCGATAAGGGAGTGACCGTGCGACCGCTCAATTCATCGATCTGAACGCGTCCGTCGCCATTGACATCGACAAACCGGAGCGCGCCGCTCTCCAGCGCTGTCGTCGCCCATGCCGGAAGTTCGGCGATCTGGCGACCTTCAAGCGTCGTCAGGTCAGTAATGCTCAGCAACCCGGCATTTCCCCAATTCACCGCCCACTGCGGCAGCGAGCGCACCGGTTGACCGACGACGTGCGCCAGGATCTCCCAGCGGGAAAAAGCGGCATAGGCAGGGATCGTCAGATAGACCAGCACGATGAACAGCAGCGCCCAACTGACGCTGCGTCGGGCGTGGATCACCGAAGGCGCCGTGTAGAAGCGCACCAGAATGTGCGGCAGACCCGCCGTACCGCACATGAGACAGGCGGCAAGCGCCAGATACTGCCAGACCGACCAGTCGTTGAATGGCTCAGCATACGACTTAGCGATCCCCTGCGTCGCCTCCAGATCGGCGATCACATCGAAGGCGGCGCCGTACATGACCTGCGGCAGCGCAACCCCTGTATCTTTGAGTGAGAGCAGCGACGCCGGAACCAGATAGGTCGCAACGATCACAATCGCCTGAACCACCTGCGTCCAGGTGACTGCTTTCATCCCTCCCAGATAGGAACAGAAAAGCACAGCGCCGAGACCGATGGCCACGCCGAAGAGATAGTTGACGCCGAGGAAGCGCCCCATAATCAGACCGATCCCTGACACCTGCGCCGTCAGATAGGTGAACGAGACAATCACCGTGACGACTGCAGCCACCAGACGCGCCGTCGTTGAGGCGTAGCGGGCGCCGATGAACTCGGGAATCGTATACTGACCAAACTTGCGCAGATAGGGCGCCAGGAGCAGCGCCAGCAATACATACCCGCCGGTCCAACCGATGATGTACGCCAGACCCTCATACCCCAGCATCCAGAGGGCGCCCGCCAGCGAAACGAAGGTTGCGGCGCTCATCCAGTCCGCACTGATCGCCAGCCCGTTGAACAACGCCGGAATGCGTCGCCCGGCGGCATAGTACTCGTCCAGGTTGCTTGCGCGACTACGGATGCCGATCGCAGTGTAAACGGCGATGGTCAGCGCAATTGATCCCCAACCGATAACGGTTACCGGCAGAGAGAAAACGACATCAGCGACGACAATTAAAGCGCCGCCGACGATCACCAGTGCAATGGGCAGGAGCGCATCCGTCATTGCTGGCGCAGTCCTGACGATGCGACCGCCAAAGCGGCGATCGCGTCGCGTCATAGCCGCTGTGTAAAACGCTGTCAGCGCCAGAAAGAGGAGCGGAGCGCCCTGCGCTCCAAGAAAATACCCCAGAGGAAAGCCGGTCAATACCCGGACCTGAGTCAGGAAAGGCGCAAGAAGAGGAGGGAGAAACGCGCCGCCTGCCCACACCAGGAGCAGGACAACGATTACGCGCACATTCGACGACCAGTAGGCGGCTTGTTCCGAAGGCGACAGCGCCGCCGTCTTTGGGGTTTCAACAATCGTTACCGCTGGCGGGCTGTACCGTTCATTTTGTCGGCGCGGCACGTGCGGCGGCATCGGCGCACGTCGGCGGTCATCATCGCGGCGCTCAAGTTGCGGGAATAGCAACGTCAGCAACATGAGCGCAATGGCGATCATTGCCAGCCAGAACATCGCTCCAACCAGCAAACCGGTCCAGTTCAGAACAACCTCCTTGTTGACGGTGAAGAAATGGTGCTGCTCTCAGGATTCAGCGACAGCAATACGAACCGGTTGATGGACGACCGCTGTCGGCATGGTGACGTGAAACGTTGAGCCTTTGCCGGCGCCGTCGCTTTCAGCCCAGATCTCGCCGCCGCTGGCATAGACCAGATGCCGGGCGATGGTCAAACCGATGCCGGTGCCGCCGCTATTGCGCGTGCGCGACTTGTCCACGCGATAGAAGCGTTCGAATATCAGCGGAAGGTGTTCCGCTTCAATGCCAATCCCCGTGTCACGCACCGAGATGCGCGCATACTCACCGAGCGGCGTCAGCGACACCTCGACCAACCCGCCAGCGGGAGTGTAGCGCAGCGCGTTCGACAGCAGATTCACCATCACCTGCATCAGGCGATCAGGATCGGCATAGAGATCGAGCGAGGGGACTGGCAGGCAGAGGCGCAGGTCTACCTCGCACGCGGCGAACTGCGGATGAAAACGCGCTATCAACTCCTGCAACAACGGGCAGACGTCGAACACGCGCGGTTGAATGTGCAACTCGCCTGCTTCCGCGCGCGACAACAAACCAAGCTCCTCGGTCAGACGACGCAGACGAGCCGCCTCATGCCGGATCAGCGTGAATGTCTGCTCGTCCGGCGCGATGACCCCGTCCAGCAACCCTTCCATATATCCTTCGATTGTGGTCAGCGGCGTGCGCAATTCGTGCGCTACATCGGCGATCAACGCCAGACGACGCTGTTCAGTGCGATCAAGCGCCTCTGCCAGATGATTGATACTCTGACTTAATTCAGCAAGCTCATCATCTGAATGGATAAATGTTCGATCTCGATAGTACCCCTGTGCCAGACGCCGGCTGACGGCGGTGAGATCCTGCAGCGGCTCCACGATGCGCCGCGACACAAACAGACTGACAACCACCGCCGCTGCCAGAGCGCCGAAGCTTGCCAGCAACAGCGCCTGCTCCAGGACGGACTGGAAGCGGCGCTGGATCGCCGCTTCTCCTGACAGAGCCAGCATGTCTTCGTCCGCTCTGGACAATGCCGCAATCGCGGCCCCTTCCATCATGCTGCTGCGCACCAGGATTTGCGCTGCGCCGAGCAGCACGACAATCGCAATCACAATAATGATCGCATGCGAGACGAAGAGTTTCCAGCGGAGTTGATGGAACCAGTGCATACGCGACACGTGTGATCAACCTCGAACAATCGTGTCAACCGGTGAACTTGTACCCAACGCCGCGCACCGTCTGGATCAAAGTCGGCTCAGCCGGATCGTCCTCCAGCTTCCGCCGCAAAAGACTGATATGAACATCGACCACCCGATCAACACCGTCGAAATCGTGACCCCACACCCGTTCGAGCAACTGCTCGCGGGTAAACACGCGCCCCGGCATTGCGGCAAGCGTGTAGAGCAGATCGAACTCACGCGCTGTCAACGTGACCGGCACGCCCCGGCGCTGCACCTCTCGCCGGGCGACATCGATCTGGAGATCGCGAAAGGTCAACAAGGTGGACTCAGAGGGGAAGGCGCCGCTCGTGTGGCGTCGCCGACGCAGGATCGCTTTGACGCGCGCAACCAACTCACGCGGGCTGAACGGCTTAGTCAGGTAATCATCGGCGCCGACGGACAGTCCCACGACCTTATCGACCTCCTCGGCGCGCGCGGTCAGCATAAGGACATACGGGCCGCCATCGTGCTGCAGACGCCGGCAGATCTCAAGACCGTCCATGCCCGGAAGCAGCAGATCGAGGACGACCAGATCGGGACGCAGGGTCTGCGCCAACATCAGCGCCGACTCACCATCACGCGCAGTATGCACAGTAAAGCCGTCCGCCTTCAAGTAGGCGACGACAAGATTCAGAATCGGCTCCTCATCCTCAACAACGAGGATTGTTGCGGCCATATCGGTTACCTCACCGTAAGCGAAAAACTGGCGCGCGGATCAGCGTGGCGGGAGCGCTGCGCTCATTCTGTTATGTTATGTATACGACAGAGTCGAATTGCTGTCAACGTGCGCCGCCTCTCGCGGGTAGTGCGGTGTTCTCCCTGCTGCCTCCCCCGGGCGGGACTCCGTCATTATGCATGGTTTTCGGAGAAGACCGTCGTCATAGCAGGGAGTGTGGATTAGTGGAGAGAACGGCGACCAACCGTCTGGAACGCACAACGCCTCACCGGATAGACGGTGGAGACGTTTCCCCATGTACTCAGAGCATGCTCTGACGCAGACATCCGGATTCACATACTCCCACAGGCAGAGCACACCCGATCCACCGACTTATCCACATAATCACGGTGTTATCCACAGAATCGCTCGCGTTTTCCACAGAGATAAGGGAGCACAGGCGCCCTCCCAGACTCGGGAGGACGCCTGAAGGGCAGCGCACACCGAAGCATGCTCGCTGCTGGCGTTCTACTGTTTCTTCCCTTTGTTCTTCTCGTCATCGTCGATATCCAGGGTGTTGATGAAATCGCGGAAGAGCGAAAGACCCTCATCGGCTGAGGCGTCGGCTTCCGGTTCGTCGGCCTCGGTTGCACTGGCCAGCGAGCGCGATGCGCTCATCGGTTGCTCATAGGCGGCAGTCGTTTCCTCCTCATCGAAGAGCACGCCGGCCGCCTCAAAGACGTGGGTTTCGACGTAAATCGGCGCATCGGCGCGCACGGCAAGCGCAATCGCGTCGCTCGGGCGAGCGTCGATCTCGATAGTATGGCTGCCCTGCTCGACGACTATCCGCGCGTAGAACGTGCTATCCTGGATATCGTTAATGACGATGTGACTGATCGTCGAGCCCAATTCGGTGAACACCGATTTGAGAAGATCATGCGTCATTGGGCGCTGCGGTTCATGCCCCTGCATGGCAAGCGCGATTGCGTCGGCTTCGAAGGCGCCGATCCAGATCGGCAAATAGCGCCGACTGTCGGCTTCGCGCAGGACGACGACACGGTGCTGCGTCAGCAGACTCACGCGGATGCTGTCAACAGTTACACGGATCATCGGTCGACCTTTCTGAGGATCGCTTGCACGTTTGCGCGCAACAAGCGTGAAGATGCCTGATAGTAGCGTTGACTTCCATACTAACACGGCGTGAGTTGGTACGTCAAGGCGGAATCAAAAACGTAGTGCGGCCGATGCGTTGGAGGGACATTGTATCCGCTAGCGGCGCGGCGGGTGGGAGCGCATGGATGGCACGGATCAGGACGGACTCGCACAGACTGATTGCTTTTCGCTACGAACCGATCCGCGTCAATCCGTCGCATCTGTGTCAATCCGTGTCCCACTCAGGCAAGCGTTCGCGCAAAATCTTTCCTCGTGCTACAATGGGGCGGCGCTGGCGGGGCGTGCAGCGTTTCACGTGAAACAGAATGGCAATGTCAGCAATTGGCGCTTCAGAACCGTACATTCTTGCCTTTGCCAACCAAAAAGGCGGCGTCGGCAAGACGACGACGGCGGTCAACCTCGCGGGCGAGCTGGCCAGTCGCGGTCAGCAGGTGCTCCTGGTCGATTGCGATCCGCAGGGTAACGCCACAACCAGCCTGGGCATCCCCAAACGCGATCTGCGCTGCTCGACGTATGAGGTGATTGTGGGCGTCGCCGGCCTGGATCAGGCGATCCGTCCGACTGGTCGAGCCGGGCTGGACATCGTGCCGGCAAACGAACATCTCGCGGGCGCTATGGTCGAACTGGTCACCGCTGAACGACGAGAATGGCGCCTCGCCGAGGCGCTCGGTCGGGTGGTCGGTTACAACTGGGTGCTGCTTGATTGCCCGCCATCGCTTGGATTGCTGACACTAAACGCCCTTTGCGCTGCGCGCGGGGTTATTATCCCGCTCCAGTGCGAATACCTGGCGCTCGAAGGGCTGGCGCAGTTGAAGGGGACGATTGATCGAGTCCGCGACCACCTCAATCCCCGGTTGGCCATTGTCGGAGTGGTCATGACCATGTTCGACGGCCGAACCAACCTGGCGCAGCAGGTGGTCGAAGAAGTGCGGCGCTACTTCCCGCAGCGCATTTTCAACACTCTGATCCCGCGCAGTGTGCGCATCAGCGAAGCGCCTAGCTATGGGCGCACGATTGCAGAGTATGATCCTTACAGCCGCGGCGCGCGCGCCTATGCCGCGCTCACCGATGAGGTGCTGCGCCGTGTTGATCGACAGGCGGTTGTACGATGAAACGTCCACGAGGTCTTGGCAGCGGTCTTGCTGCGCTCATTCCCGGCGATATGGAACGCGCCGTCGTGCGGGAAGCGTTGATCGACAGCATCGACGCCAATCCCTATCAGCCGCGCACCGGCTTCGATGAAGTCGCTCTCGAAGAACTGGCGGCGTCCATCCGTGAGCACGGGATCATCCAGCCGCTTATCGTCACCGAACGAGATGATGGTCGCTATGAGTTGATCGCTGGCGAGCGCCGCCTGCGCGCCGCGCGACGCGCAGGCCTTGATCGCGTGCCCGTGATTGTCCGCGAAAGTACGCACCAGCAGGCGCTTGAGATCGCGCTGATCGAAAACATTCAACGCGCCGACCTCAACGCGCTCGAAGAAGCGCACGCCTACCAGACCCTGAAGGATGAGTTCGGTCTGAGTGACGAAGCTATCGCACAGCGCGTCGGACGGAGTCGAGAAGCGGTCGCCAATACGCGCCGCCTCCTGGGACTTACGCCAGCCGCTCAGCAGGCGCTCCTCGCCGGACGCATCAGCGCCGGCCACGGACGCGCACTGCTCAAACTCGCTGATGAGGCGGCGCAGGAGGCGACCGTAGCGGCTATCATCGATTACGATCTGAATGTTCGTGAAGTTGAGCGTCTCACCGATCACGCTCGAACGACCGGCGACATCCATCGCGCGCTCTCTGCCATCCGTCCGCGTCTGCCTGAGGAGGCGCCAGCGAAACGCCAGCGCGCTTCCCGATCTTCCGACCTTTCGCCGGATGACCAGAACATCCGCCGTGAACTCGAACGCCTGCTCGGTACGCCGGTGAGTCTGGTCCGTACAGAACGCGAACTCAAGGTGACGATCGTGTTTCATACTGAGGAGAAAGTGCAGGAATTCTTTGATCGCCTGTCGATGAACAGGTAACGGGCAGTGCGACGATCAATTGAGAGAATTTCTCAGAAAGGCTGACGCCAGGGTGTATGGCGTGGTATTGATCGCAGGGCTTTGCGCCTTCGCGTTAACCTTTTCAAGAAATGCCATAGTGTGCCGGTGGACGTTTCGGCATGCCAACAGGCGGCGGAGGTTGGGTCGATATGTTCACAAAACGATACAGCAAGCACATCCGTCAGTGGACGGCTGATCTGGCGGCGCGAACGCTTGGATGGACCGGTGTGCATCCATCAACGCTGACAGTTCTGAATCTCGTGCTGACGATAGCGAGCGTCTGGTGGCTGGCATCCGGTCAGTTTTTCATTGGCGGGTTGGTTGTTGTGTTCGCCAGTCTCTTCGATGTGCTCGATGGCGCTCTGGCGCGCGCGACGAATCAGGTCAGTCGCTTCGGTTCTTTTCTCGACTCCACTCTCGACCGCTATGCGGACATGTTCATTCTTCTTGGATTGCTGATCTATTTTGAGCGTCTGGCGCCCCCTGCCGTTGAAACGCTGCTCATCTTCGCTTCTGCCGTCGGTTCGCTGCTGACCAGTTATATCCGCGCCCGCGCCGAGGGGTGCGGCTTTGACGGTAAGGCGGGTTTGCTCGAGCGCCCTGAACGGATTGCGCTGATCGTCCTCGGCTTGCTGACCGGTTGGGTGACGCTGATGCTCTGGTGTCTGGCTGTCTTGAGCAATATCACGGCAATCCAGCGCTTCATCCATGTGTGGCTGCAGAGTCGCGCCGATCCGGTCGCCAAACGTCCCCTTCAAGCTGTGGAACGCGGAAAATAAATGAACGCAGGATGCTATGCCGGGACGGAATGTGGTACAATTTTGCCGCCTGTCCATTCAGGTGCGACGCATACGCCGTCACGTGCATGTTGCTTGAACTCAACATTAGCGATTTCGCTATCATCGAGCGCCTCAATCTGCGCTTCTGCGACGGGTTCAACGTCCTCACCGGCGAGACTGGCGCTGGTAAGTCGATCATTATCGATGCGCTGGGGACGCTGCGCGGCGAACGCACCGATCCTGCGTTCGTACGCTCCGGTTGCGAACGCGCCCGTGTCGAGGGGGTGTTTAGCATCGCCGACCGTCCCGACGTCCTGCCCCTGCTTGACGAGTATGGCCTGCGTGACGACGATGATCAGGTGATTCTGTCGCGCGAAATTATCCGCGAAAGCGGGCGAAGCGTCGCGCGCGTCAATGGCCGTGCCGTCAGCAGTGCGGTGCTACGCGACATTGGCAGCCGTCTGGTTGATATCCACGGTCAGCACGAGGGTCTGTCGCTGTTCAACAGTCGCACTCACGGCGAGATGCTCGACCGCTTCGGCGGTTTGATACCGCTGCGTGAGCGGGTTGCGGCGCAGGTCGCGGCATTGCGCCACGTGCGCGATGAGCTTGAGCTGCTGCGCAGTGCAGCAGCGCGGCGGACCGAACGCATTCAGGAGTTGACCTTCCTCCTGGAGGATGTCCGGGCTGCACGCCTGCGTCCAGGCGAAGAGGACGAGTTGCTGCGCGAACGCGCGCTGCTCCAGAATGGTGCGCGCATTACCGAACTGGTTGCAACAGCGTATGCGCTGCTCTACACTGGTGACGAGAGCGGGCGGCGCGCTGCCCGGTCGGCAGTCGAGATCCTCGGCGTCATCAGCGATACGCTTGCGGAACTGGCGCGTCTTGACCCCTCGTTGCAACCGGTTGCGGAGCAGGCTGCCGAACTGCTCTACAACGCCGAGGATCTTGCAACGCGCGTGCGCGCTTATCGTGACGCTATGGAGTTCGACCCGGCGCGTCTCGACGCCATCGAGGATCGTCTGACGTTGATCCGCGATATGCAGCGCAAATACCGCGGCAGCATCGATCAGATCCTTGAGCGGGCGGCGTCCGCCGAGGCGGAAATTGAACGGTTGACTCGCAGCGCCGAGCATCTGGCGGACCTGGAAGCCGAAGAATGTCGTCTGCTTGAGGAGATTGGCCGCCTCGCCGCAGAGTTATCCCGACGCCGTCGCGAAGCGGGCGACCGCCTGGCGCAGGCGGTGGAGCAGGCGGCGCGCGATCTTGCGCTGCCGCACGTCCGCTTCGCCGTGAGTATGGAACGGACTGAAGACCCCGACGGAGTTCCGGTGGTTGAAGATGGGGTCGAACGCCGCTGGGCGTTCGATCGCACCGGCATTGATACGATTGAATTCCTGCTCTCGCCCAACCCCGGCGAGCCGCTCAAGCCGCTGGCGCGGATTGCATCAGGAGGCGAAAGCGCCCGCCTTCTGCTGGCGCTGAAATCGATCCTTTCGCGCGTCGATGATATCCCAACCCTGGTGTTTGACGAGATTGACGTTGGCGTCGGCGGGCGCGCCGGTCAGGTGGTGGGCGAAAAACTCTGGAGCATCAGCGATCGCCATCAGGTCGTCTGTATCACGCACCTGCCGCAGGTTGCCGCCTTCGCTGACGCACACTTCGTGATTATGAAAGAGTTCAGCGACGGACGAACGCGAACAGTGGTCGAGCGACTTGATGATGTGCAACGCGCACACGAGATTGCCGCTATGCTCGATGGGACGCCGGTGAGCGAACATAGTCTCCGAAGTGCAATCGACATGCTCGAACGGGCGCGGGCGTATAAGCATGGTGGTCGAACGCGATCCGTTGCCTGAGCCGCTGCGCCTCGGCGTCAGGCATGCGCGCCGATAGTCGCTGTTCGGTTTGTCGCGGGAGGATTTCGAGGTGTCACGATCGTCCGTTTCGGTCTGGTGCGAGCGGGTTATCGAGGGTGGCTGGCTGATCGCCCTCTTACTGATACCAACCTATTTCAATCTGTTGTCGGCGCGTCACTTCGAGCCGGATAAGGCGACCACGCTGCGCTCGATTGTGATGGTTATGCTGGCGGCTGCGCTGATCGACGCGCTTGAACGCTTTGCAAACCGTCGCGTCGCCGCCGAAGGCGCATCCGAAACGCCCTGGTGGCGTCGCGTCGCCGCTGTGCCGCTCGCTGTTCCAACCGTCGTCTATGTGGCTGTCTTTCTCCTGGCGACGGTCGCGTCAATCGCGCCAGCGGTCAGTTTCTGGGGATCGTACCAGCGTCTCCAGGGGACCTTCACCAACCTCTCGTACATTGGCCTCGGCGTGCTTATCACCCTCTATCTCCGTCGCCGCGAGCAGCTCGATCGTCTGGTGACGGTCATGATCCTCGCCAGCCTCATTGCCGCGTGCTACGGTCTCGTCCAGCACATGCAGCTTGATCCGCTGCCCTGGCGCGGCGATGTGGTGTCGCGCGTGGCATCCACAATGGGGAACTCGATCTTCGTGGCGGCCTATATGATTATGGTGCTGCCCTACGCGCTCTACCGCGGAATCGTCGCCGTCCATCAGGCGCAGAGCGCAGACGCTTCATCGTCCCGTCCGCCGATCGACCTGGGATGGGGAGCGGCGTACCTCTTACTGGCGCTGTCTGCGCTGGCGCTGGTGTTTGCAGCGATGATGTTCGGCGCCGTGGTGCGCGCCGCCGATCTGCGCTACTGGTGGGTCTACCCTGGCGCACTGGTTGTCGCTGGCGGGCTGTTTCTGCTCATTGCGCTGGCGCCGCACCGCGCTGAACGCCTGACCTTCGGCGCGCTGATTCCGGGCGTCCTGCTGATCGGGTACGTCGTCTTCCTGGGCATGTCGTACACGCTGGGGCAGGGACCGAACCAGCGCGTGGTTCCGCTTGAAGGTCGTCCAGGGGTCGAATGGCCCCTCTGGCTGGGCATCGCTGTTGCATTCATGGCGTCCGGGTACGCACTGGTTATCCTGCTTCCCCGGCGCACCGGCGGATCGTCACGCCTCGGTTTCATCCTCGAAGCCATCGGCGCGTTCACGATTGCAGCGCTGCTTCTGGCGGCCACGTTCTTCACCCAGAGTCGCGGACCATGGCTGGGCGGCTTCGCGGCGCTGTTTGTGTTCTTTACGCTGATCCTGATCCTGGCGCTGCGCCGGGCGCAACAGCAGAATCCGGCGCGCGTGCGTCTCTGGCGCGGGTTGCTGATCGGCGAGGCGGCGCTTGCCGTTGCGCTGGCGGGCTTTCTGGCCGCCTTCAACCTTTCTGACGCGCCGGTGTTCCAGCAGTTGCGCGAGGTTCCGTACATCGGTCGTATGGGGCGCCTGCTCGAAGTCGAGACCGGCACCGGTCGGGTGCGCTGGCTGATCTGGTTTGGCGACGACAAAGCCGGCGGCGCCGCCGCGCTCATCCGCTCTGATCCGCTGCGCATGATCGTTGGTTGGGGTCCCGAAACCATGTTTGTGGCCTACAACCCGTTCTATCCGCCGTCGCTGACCAGCCTTGAGGCGCGAACGGCGTCGCCGGATCGATCACACCAGGCGTACCTCGACGAGGTGATTAACAAGGGCATCCTGGGCCTCATCAGTTATCTCTTCCTCCTGTTCAGCTTCTTTGCGCTGGCGTGGCGTCTGGCAAACCGTGTGACAGATTGGGGACTCCAGGCGCTGATCATTGCGGCAATCGCTGCTGTTACGGCGCACGCGGTTGAGGGGTTGACCGGCATTCCCATCGTATCAACCCTCATGCTCCAGTGGGTGTCGTTTGCGCTCGTAGTGGCTGCGGGAGGGATCGCCGGCGAGTATCGCCTGCCGGGTGCAGCGCCGGTTCAACCGACGTCCGCCCCGGCGCCAGCCGCCGCTCCGGCAACTTCTGCGCGACAGCGCGGCGGACGACGCGCTCAGGCAGTGAAGCGCGGCTCATCGTCAGCCGGACGGGCGACAGCTTCCCGAGCCCGCTCAGAGGGGCGCGCCGCAGCAATGGCGGTTTACGCCGTTATTCTGATCCTCGTCTTTCTCGGCGTCTGGGCGTTCAACGTGGACAGCGTGCTGGCGGACATGCGGTTGCAGCAGGCGCAGGGGTATATTGACAATCCCGGCGCCCGGCTGGACCAGCAGATCGTCGGCGCCAGCTATCTGCTCGATGCGATCCGTATGGAGCCGGATCAGGATTTCTACTACCTGACTCTCGGGCGATCGCTCATGACTATGGTTTCGTTGCGCGCCGAGGAAGCGCGTCGCTCCGGCGCCCCGCTCGGTCAACTCGATCCGAATGCCAGCGTCGCCACGCTGTTGCAACTCGATGACACGGCGGCGCTGCAGGCGTTTGTGCTGCAACGCTCGCCCATGGAGTTGATGAGCTACGCCCGCGCCGTCCTGTTGCGCGCCCAGCAACTTGCGCCGCTCAACAAGGACCACGCCGCCAATCTGGCGCGCATGCACAACTTCTGGTATCAGAACCTGAGCGGCGGTCAGGATCGCGACGCACTGATGCAGGCGATCGAGTGGTATCGAAAGGCGCACGCCATTGCCCCCCAGGATGTCGCCATCCTCAATGAGTATGCCAGCGCAGTCGCTCGATCCGGCGATTATGAGCAGGCGCTGGCGCTCCTGGAAATGTCGCGCAATCTCGATCCGCTCTACAACGATACGCTGCTGCGGAAGGGCGAGATTCTGCGGGCGCAGGGACGGTACGCAGAAGCCGTTGATCAGTACACGATCTTGCTGGAGCGCGACCCGTATGCACTCGACGGACAGATAAGCGCAATCGCAAATGCAATCTCGTCCGACCCGGCGCAGTTGACGCGCCTGCGGGAGCGGTATATTGCAACACAGGCGTCTCGCCCCAATGACCCGCAACTGTCGTCGATCATCGGTTTGCTTTCGGTGCGCGCCGGTGACCTCGAAACCGCCGCGAGCGCGTTTGCCGAGGCGGTGCGGTTGCAGCCGGACAACCTGGAGGCGCGTCAGAACTATACTATCGTGTTGAGCGATCTCCTGCGCTATGATCAGGCCGCGCAGCAGGCGCAGGAACTGCTAACGCTGGCATCACAGCGCCAGGAGACAACCGATCAACAACGCGCCGCGCTCGAGGCGCTGCTTGGCTACCTCCGGCAGCGCGCCAGCGGCGGATGATGACCTCCGTGCCCTGATCATACAAGAAGGGGAGTTCTCATGGCGTCGGAGAGCTTGCTGCGCTCTTCTCGCGTGGCTCTGCTGCGCAGAAAGGTGCAGATTGCGCAATCGTTCTTTCTTTTCGCTGAGCTGATGTTGTGGAGCAGAACGTGCCCGCCCTGTTATCGATCTTTCTCAACGTCCTGGCGCCGGTCTTCTTGCTGGTGTCGTTCGGCTACATCGCTGGTCCCCGTCTCAATCTCGAGTCGCGCACCCTCACTCGATTTTCCTACTTCATTCTGATCCCCGCCTTCACGTTCGATGTGATGAGCAGCGCACGCATCGGCGCCGCGCTTGCCGGTCAGATGGTCGCCTACACTGTCGTTGTGCATCTGGCATGCGCCGGGGTGGGATATGTGGTTGCGACGCTGCTTCGCCGCTCGCCGAAAATGGTCGCCGCCTATATGCTCATCGCCATTTTTGGCAATGTCGGGAACTTCGGAATCCCGATCATTCAATTCCGCTTTCCCGGCAGCGATCAAGCGCTGGTCGCCGGAACCGTCTATTTCCTGGCGATTTCCAGCATTGCCTTCGTCGTCGGCGTCGCTGCGGCAAACTGGCACCGCGGCAGCGCCTGGCGCGCCGCGCTGGCAGTGGTCAAAACGCCGGCCCTGATTGCGGTTCCGCCCGCATTGCTGGTCAACAGTCTACAGATCGAGCTGCCGCCGCTCCTCTCGCGCTCGATCAGTCTTCTCTCGGCTGCTATGATTCCCACCATGCTGGTAGCGCTTGGGGTGCAACTCTCCGGGGCAGGCATGCCGCGTCTGACGCTTGATACGGTCCTGGCGGCCGCCGTTCGCCTGGTCGGAGGACCGGCGCTGGCGCTGCTGCTGGCGCCGCTCTTTAGTCTCGATGGCGTCGAACGTGCGGTTGGCGTACTGCAGGCAGCCATGCCAGCCGCAGTTCTGGCATCAATCATCGCGGTCGAAAACGATCTGCTGCCGGAATTTGTTATCACCACCGTGCTGTTTTCCACCCTCCTGAGCATCGTAACGCTGACCGTTGTGCTGGCGATCGTCTAGAGAAATCATGGTATAATAAACGATGTCAGGTAGTCTCTCTGCCTTCCTGTTACTCGGCTGATACAGCGTTTCATAAAAACACTGACTGTTGCCGCGTGCGCAGCGGTTGACCACGTGCCTGTCGTAGAGGGAAGAAAGCCCTGTGCGCCTCTGGCATGGAGAGGGTTTGATCATTTTCAGGCAATGGGAGAGATCTATGCAGGTGCTCTTGCGCGTGAGCGATGCAATCGATGCGCTCAATGAATGGATCGGCAGTAAAACGGCGTACATCGTGATGGCGATGGTTGCCATCGGCTTTGTCAATGTGGTCGCACGCTATGTTGGGCGCTTCATTGGTACGCGCCTGACATCCAATGCCATTATCGAGCTTCAATGGTATCTGTTTTCGATTATGTTCTTTTTGGGTTTTGCCTACATTCTGAAACACAACCTGAATGTGCGCGTCGATTTCTGGTATGCGAATTGGTCTCCGCAACGCCGTGCGTTGATCGATCTCGCTGGAACTCTGCTCTTCCTGATCCCCTTCTGTATCCTCGCTATCGTCGTGACCATTAATCCGGTCTTGTTTTCGTGGGGACGTCTCCCAAATGGCAGGTGGGGCGCCTGGGAAATGTCGCCAGACCCTGATGGTTTGCCGCGTGCGCCGATCAAGTCAATGATTATTGTCGCCTTTGTGCTGTTGCTGTTACAGGCGATTGCTCAGGCGATCAAGTACCTTGCGGTTGTCACCAACGCCGTGCGCGCCGAACAGGCTGCGCAGATCGAAGAATACCATGCGCCCGTAGTCGAATAGGAGTGTACGATGGGGTACGAGTGGCTGGCCATCGCCATGTTCGTCGGGTTCTTCTTCCTGCTGATCAGCGGGTACCCGGTGGCATTCTCCTTTGCAGGAACGGCAATCGTCTTCGGTCTGATCGGATTGTCACTCGATGCAGTCAAGATTGACCTGCTCCGTCTCCTGCCGAATCGCTGGTTCGGTACGATGTCTGACTTTACCTTACTGGCGATACCCTTCTTTATCTACCTCGGCTCGGTGCTCGAAAAGTCGGGATTAGCAGAAGAATTGCTCGAAACCGTTGGCATCCTGCTTGGACCCCTGCGCGGCGGCATCGCCCTTGCAGTGGTCGCTGTGGGAACCCTTCTGGCGGCAACGACTGGCGTTGTCGCCGCGACGATCATTGCTATGGGGTTGATCTCGCTGCCGATCATGGTGCGCCTGGGGTACGATAAGGGTCTCGCAACCGGCGCCATCACCTCGTCGGGAACGCTGGCACAGATGATTCCGCCAAGCCTGGTGCTCGTCGTCCTGAGCGATCAGATCGGCGTCTCGGTCGGCGACCTGTTCGCTGGCGCGCTGATTCCAGGGTTGATGCTGGCCGGGTCCTATGCGCTCTACTGCATCGTGGTCGCCTATCTGAAGCCGGAGCTTGCGCCGCCGCTGCCGCTGGAAATGCGCCAGATTCGCGGTCGAGCGCTCTTTCTCAGGTCGTTAAAGGCGCTGGTGCCGCCGATTGTGCTGATCTTCGCTGTGCTCGGCAGCATCTTCTTCGGCATCGCAACCCCAACCGAGGCCGGTTCGGTCGGCGCTGTCGGCGCGATCCTGCTCGCCTGGGCGAACAAGCGTCTGAACTGGAAGCTGCTGGCAGACTCGGCGCTCAGTACGGCGCGCACAAGCACCCTGGTCATCATGATCCTCTTCTGCTCGACGTTCTTCTCGCTGATCTTTGAAGCGCTGGGCGGCACGAAATTCGTCACCGAGATTCTGACCGGATTGCCGGGCGGGACTCTGGCGTTCATCATCGTGAGCAACATTGTTGTCTTTTTGCTCGGCATCTTCCTTGAGTTCGTCGAAATCTGCTTCATTGTGATGCCGCTCTTCGTCCCTGCAGCCACTGCGCTCGGCGTCGATATGGTCTGGTTCGGTATTATGATGGCGGTCAATTTGCAGACAGCGTTCGTGTCGCCGCCGGTCGGCTTTTCGCTCTTCTACCTGCAGAGCGTCGCACCCCCGGAAGTCGAGACCGCCGATATTCACAAGGGCGCGCTGCCGTTCATGGCGCTTCAGCTTGTCGTTCTGATCCTGGTGATCCTCTTCCCCGGCACGGTGACGTGGCTGGTCGAGCGGGTGCAGGGGTGAGGCGAGAGGTTAAGAGGCGAGGGGCAAGGGGGGAAGATCGTCGAAAGTTGCAAGTTGAACGTTGAACACGCAAAGACGATAGAAACATGGGTCGCCCCGAATCAACAAAGGCCCATGGTCGCCTGGCAGCGGCGCCGAGAGCCAGAGCCAGTTGATCGACGCGCGCACCCGATAGCGCGGCGCCGCCACTTCCTGATACCGTCTTCCAGTGCGATGACCCCCATTCCGTAGCGCCAGGGCTCGCAGCGTATCAAAGGACGAGTGCAGCAGATGCACCAAAAACGCATAGGCCAGGGTCGCCAGCACCAACAGTTTCTGGCGCACCTCCCACGTCCAGACGCGCGGACTCTCAAACGCCAATTCGCTTTTGCTGAAGCGCCAGACCAATTCGATCTGCCAGCGGCGAGCGTAGGCGTCAATCACCGCCCAGAGCTGCGCTGGCTCCGCCACCGGCTCGGCGGTCAGCAGATACCACGGGTCGCGTCCGCGCCCCAGACGGGCGATCACCAGCCACAGCGGTTGGGCATGATCGCACAGCGTCACGCGCGTCGCCGCTGCCCCGACCTTGATGACCGCCTTGGTGCGCGGATCGCGCAGGTAGCGATAGACGACCGAGCGCACACTGCGCCCGATCACGCTCGCCCGCCGCTCGGTCCCCTCGGCGTCCCGCAGATGGTTCCGCTTCTTCCAGCGCACCACGAAGCGCACCGACGCCGCCAGTGCGGCCTGGATCCAGGCGCTCCCGGCGTAGCCGCGATCCCAGATATGCCACACCTGCCGCCCCCAGGCCTGTGCAGTGCGCGCCAGCAGCGCCTGCTCGACCGCGCGCTGGGTGGTGGCGTGCGGCCCGCGCGTCGTCCACCATGCCAGATGGGCCACGGTCGGCGCGCCCCGCATGCCCACGACCGCCACCCCCAGCCAGTGCAGTCCGGGAACCAGGATCGGCGGTCCCTGGTGCGGCATGGTCAATCCTTTCCGCCGCCGCGCCAGACGGCGCGCTTTGGCCGAGCGCACCGCGCCCCAATCCGGGCTGGCCTGGCTCTCCGGTTTTTCCCACACGCTGCCGTCCCACAGCACCAATGCCAGCTCGCCCGCTTGGACGAGCGTCTGCACGCGCGCGTCCGCCTGCTGCCACACCAGCGTCAAGCACTCGTCCGCCTCCCACCCGGCGGCGTGCAGGAGATGGTGGATCCGTTTCGTGCCCGCTGGCGCCTGCGCCGGGCTGAGCAAATAGCCGCCCAATTCGCTCAGCAGCAGTCCCAGCGCCCGATGCCGATGGGTCAGGATGACCTGCACGAGATCGAGGAACGTCTGCACCAAACGCAGATCCAGGCGCGCTGCCAGGTACGCCGCAAAGGGGCGCAGAAAGGCGAGGAGTTCGGCGTGCAGACGGTTGGCCACGATCGGCTGGGCGCGGATGATGGGTGTATAAT
>JANWXL010000392.1 GCA_025055265.1 Roseiflexus sp. | reverse complement strand
ACATCGGCGCTCAACGTTTGCAGACGGTCGCGGATGCCGCGCAGATGGAAGAGTGTGAAGAGACCAAACACCAGGGTCAACGAAACGACAATGCCGTATCCCAGGATAAGGCGTGTGCGCAGGGACATGTCGCGTCCGATTGAGGCAGAGCTGATTGTGCGGGCAGACATGGCCATGACCGTTAGTGCTGCAATGCCGGTACTGATGTGCATAAAATCTTGACCTGAATTTTACCTGGTTTATTGGGTGATAAAGGTGACAGGATGTGAGCAAATTGCGATCAACTCTGACACACTGCGGAGTACGTTCGTAAGATGCAGTTTCCACAAATCGCCTGCACTCACCTACAGGATCGATCCCGCAACAGGCAAGCAGCAATCGTGTACAATGCTGATGTTGGCGCGCGGCTTGCTCGCCAGTCTATTCCTGTGAAAGGTGAGGATGCCTCTATGACCAGTCCACTGCGCGACTTTCTGGAAATCCCCTACGACGAGCTCGAAGAGTTGAACCTGCAGATGAAGGCGTTGCGCCTGGCGCGCACGCCGGTTGATATTCTCCGCGAGGAACGCAGCCGGTATCTTGCCGATGAAAAGCGCATCAAGGCGGTGACGGTCTGTTTCGCCGATCTTGAAGGTCGGCTGCACATGCTAGACTACGACAAAAAGTTCCTGCTGAAGTCCGCCGACAATCTGACGTTCGACGGCTCCTCGATCCGTGGCTTCTCGCGCCAGGCGGAATCCGATCTGCGGCTGGCAATTGATTGGGCCGCGTTCTACTGGCTGCCAGCGGACGTATTTGGACCAGGCAAGGTGCTGGTGTTCGGCGAGGTGCTCGAACCGGACGGGACGCCGTACAATGCCGATATCCGCTCACGGTTGAAGCGCTACACCGACGACCTGTTCCGCCGCGAGGGCCTGGTCTGTCACGTGGCGACTGAAATCGAGGGTTTTCTGTTCCGGGGAGATCATGCCGAGCAACGCTACCGCGAAACAGACCACTTCGAGTTCATTACGACCAGCGGATATTATCACTCGTTACCGGGAGACTCGCTCCGCCTGTTTATCGACACGGCAGCAGAGGTGCAGCGGGCGATGGGTTTCGCCAATGAAAAAGATCATCCTGAAGTCGCGCCATCGCAGTTCGAGATGAACTATTCCTACACCGAAGCGCCAATTGCCGCCGATCAGGTGCTGATCTATAAACTGGTCTGTCGTCAGGTGGCGCACAAGATGGGGATGACGGCGAGTTTTCTACCCAAGCCAGTTACTGGCGTGAACGGAAGCGGCATGCATACCAATCTCTCGATTGCACGCGGCGATACGAACCTGTTCTACGATCCTGCCGGGCGCGATGGCATCTCGGCATTCGGCTGGAGCTTCATCAACCGTATTCTTCACAACGCCAGAGATCTCTGCCTGATCCTTAATTCGAGCGTTAACGCTTATCGCCGCCTCGACCCGCACTATGAAGCGCCAAATGAGATCAAGGCCTCGCCTATTGATCGTGGTGCGATGATCCGCATCCCGATCAGCAATGCGCGTTCGGCGCGCATCGAAGTGCGCTCAATTGCGCCAGACGCCAATCCGTACCTCGCCATGTATGCGCTGCTACGCACCGGGCTGGAGGGTCCAGAGGGTCAGGCGGCCGATCCGTATCAGCCGCTCGGCATCCTTCCCGACAATATCTATGATGCGCTTGAAGATTTCAGGTCCAGCGCACTGATCAGGGAAATCATGGGTGAGGATGTGGCGATGCGTTTTGCCGCCGCCAAGCAGGCATCGGCGGATCGTTGCCCGCGTTTGCTCGGAACGGTCATCAAGCGTGCCGAGATTCAGTTCCATCATGAGGTAACCAATCAGCATTTATGGAATCTCTTCTGATGCAGCATCCCGACGACTCGCCGCTTCCGATGCCTTTCATTGCTGGCATGAAAAGCTGGGAGATGCCCGAATTAACGGCGCTCAACACGCTGCCGCCACACGCATTGACCGTTCCGTTCCCGGCGGATGCCGCCATTTCCATCAACCCTTCAGCCTCGCCGTGGTATCAGAGCCTGAGCGGTGTGTGGGAATTTCGCCTGCTGCCGCGTCCCGAAGCGGTAACCGCGGCTGCGCTGACAGAAGGCGGCTGGCAGCCGATCCAGGTTCCCGGCAACTGGACGATGCAGGGATTCGGGAAGCCGCACTACACCAATGTGCAGATGCCTTTCCCGAATATGCCGCCATCCGTGCCGGACGATAACCCTACCGGCGTCTATCGTCGTCAGTTTACGCTTCCGCCAGAATGGCGCAGACGCCGGATCGTTCTGCATATCGCAGGATGCGAGGGAACATGTTATGTCTACCTCAATAGCGCACCCGTCGGGCTGCACAAGGACTCGCGCACGCCTGCCGAGTATGATGTGACCGGCATGGTACGCTTCGATGCGCCGAACGAGCTGATCGCCGTCGTGCTGCGCTGGTCCGACGCCAGTTTTGTGGAGGATCAGGACCACTGGTGGCAGTCGGGCATTCATCGTGATGTCTTCCTCTATGCGACTGATACGGTCTACCTGGCGGACCTGTCGGCGCGCGGGGATGTGAGCGATGATCTGCGCGAAGGGACGCTGCGGGTGCGCTGTACGCTCGACACGATTGGCGAAGCCGACGAGCATACCCGCGTCGAGGCGCAACTCTACAACGAGGATGGCGCACCGGTCTTCGCCGGACCATTGAGCGCAACCTACACGCAGACCCACCCGCGCTTCGGGGTGCGCCGGTTTGTGCGCCCGGAATTGCACCTGGAAGGGCGGGTCGAAGCGCCGCGTCTCTGGTCGGCGGAGACGCCGTATCTGTATACGCTCGTCGTGACTGTCTATGGACCGGGGGGACCGGAACGCCACGCATGCCATGTCGGGTTTCGTTCGATTGCCGTCCGCAACCGGCAATTGCTGGTCAACGGCAGGGCGATCACCATCAAAGGCGTCAACCGCCACGACCACTCCGACACGACCGGCAGGGCGGTCAGCCGCGAGTTGATGGAACTCGACATTCAGCGTATGAAACAGTTCAACATCAACGCCGTGCGCACGTCGCACTATCCGAACGATCCGTACTGGCTCGATCTGTGTGACCGCTACGGGTTGTACGTGATTGATGAGGCGAATATCGAGGCGCACGCCTTCTACTTCGACCTTTGCCGCGATGCGCGCTACACCCGCGTGTTCGTCGAGCGGGTGCGCAATATGATCGAGCGCGACAAGAACCATCCCTCGGTCATCCTCTGGTCGCTGGGGAACGAGAGCGGGTACGGTCCCAACCACGACGCTGCCGCCGGTCTGGCGCGCCGCCTCGATCCGTCACGACCGCTGCACTACGAGGGCGCCATCTCGCGCTGGATGGGAGAGTCGTGGCAGGGCGGGCGCGCTGTAACTGACGTTATCTGCCCGATGTATGCGCCGATTGATGAGATTGTCGCCTGGGCGGAACAGGAGACCGACGATCCGCGCCCCCTCATCCTCTGCGAATACTCGCACGCAATGGGGAACAGCAACGGCAGTCTGTCGGATTACTGGGAAGCGTTCGAGCGTTATCCGGCGTTGCAGGGCGGATTCATCTGGGAATGGCTCGATCACGGCATCCGCGTCACCGATGACCAGGGGCGAACCTACTGGGCATACGGCGGCGATTTTGGCGATGTTCCGAATGATGCCAACTTCGTCTGCGACGGTCTGGTGTGGCCCGACCGCACGCCGCACCCGGCGCTGTACGAGTATAAACATCTCATCCAGCCGGTGCGGGTTGAACTGGTCGATCCGTCAGGCACGACCCTGCGGATTATCAACCGGCAGGATTTTGCTGACATTGACAGGCTCTACGGTACGTGGGAGGTCATCGCCGACGGCATACCGGCGGCATCGGGCGCACTGCCAGAACTGCGCGCCGCGCCGGGCGAGGCGCAGGTGGTGAGGCTCGACCCTGGCACGGCGGGTAATGCTCCCGGCGAACGGTTCCTGACCCTGCGCTTCTACCAGCGCGATGCCACGCTCTGGGCGCCAGCCGGGCACGAGGTCGCCTGGCAGCAACTGCCGCTGCCGACGATTGCCGCTTCCTCTGAACCGGCGTCGTCGTCGGCGCCGGTGACCGTTGAGCGCACCGCCGGGCAGATTGTGCTGCGCGCCGGTGACGTGCGCGCCGCTTTCGACATAGCAACCGGTTCGCTGACTGCTTTCGGCGAGGGGGAGCGGAACCTGATCGTGCGCGGACCGCTGCTCAACGTCTGGCGCGCTGCAACGGACAACGACGGGCTGAAGTTGTGGAACGAGCCGGAGAAGCCGCTGGCGCGCTGGAAGGCGCTGGGTCTGCACCAGGTGCAACACCGGCTGCGCAGGATGCACCTGATCGCCGCCAGCGACGAAGCGGCGACCGTCGAAATCGAGCACAGCGCTTCGGGCCGCGATCAGTGGGACGATTTTACCCACATCCATCGCTACACGCTGCACGCCAGTGGTGAGTTGCTCGTTGAAAACATCGTGATCATTGGCAATGGGATCAGCGACATTCCGCGCGTCGGAGTGAGCCTGATCCTGACCCCGGGGCTCGAGCAGCTCGAATGGTACGGACGCGGACCGTGGGACAACTACAGCGACCGCAAAGCCAGCGCGATCGTGGGGCGCTGGCGCTCGACCGTGACCGACCAGTACGTGCCCTACATTATGCCGCAGGAGCACGGGCATAAAACCGATGTGCGCTTCCTGCGCCTGACCGATGTTGATGGGCGCGGCTTATTCGTCGGCGGGCGCCCGACCTTCGAGTTCTCGGCGTTGCACCACAGCGATGACGACCTGTTCCGCGCCCTGCATACCGTCGACCTGGCGCCACGCGACGAGGTGTTTCTCAACCTCGACGCAGCGCATCGCGGGCTTGGAACGTCGAGTTGCGGACCCGATACGCTTGAGCAATATCGGCTGAGGGAGCGCGAATATCGATTTGCGTATCGGATGCGAATCCTGAAATAGCGAATTGATAGATGATAGCGCAACGCCGCTACGCTGCCACCAGCACCTCTTCCGCCCATGTCTCAATCGCCGTCCAATCACGGCGGTCCTCTTCGACAGCGCCGACCATCCGGGCGATGAGCCGGTCGAGGAATGACAGCCGTGCAAAGTTCATGGCGCCAGCGAAATACGCCTCGGCGACCGGGTTGACTAGCGGGCGCACGGTGTTGAGATACGCCGCGCGGTTGGCGCGACTGGTTTCGTCATCGCCAGTGTTCAGCATATGAACGGTAAAGAGCGCAACCGGTACGTCGCTCAATACGGCCTGGTTCACTTTGACGAAATCGACCGCCTCGGGCAGCCAGTGACCCATACGAATGGCGCTGCCGACAATGATCGCATCATAGCCAGCAATCTCCGGTTGGGCTTTGATTGGTTTCACATCCACAGCGAAGCCGCGGTCACTGAGCGTTCTGGCGATGGCGGCGGCAATCTCGGCGGTGGAACCGGCGCGGGTTGCATAAGTGACAAGGATGCGCCTGCTCATGGTGCTCTCCTTTGCAAAGGTCAGGTTGACGACGGCTGACTCTGGCGCGAGCGTGGCAACGTACCCGCCGCCAATGCAGGCTACAGTCGTGGCTGCCAGACCGATGCCTGCGGCTTTCAGGAAACGTCGTCGGGTGAACGTCTGATCCATGGTTGTTCTCCAGTTCCCGGCAGCGCCCCGTTCCCAGGCAGGCGTCTCTTCTGCGAAAGCGCGGCGCTGTCCGGGTGACAGATGACGACTGGAGTGTACCATCTATGGAACGTTCACGAACCACATCTTTGTGTAGGAGACGGGACCGCAAGCCAATACCTCTCAAATAAGGCGGACGAGCCATTATCAACGGAGTTCATGCACAGAAGCTTCGTGCCGTTGTGTCTTTGTGTGCATTTGTCCGAGAGGTATTGGACCATGAGCAGGTCTTCAGACACGTTGATCACACCCCATTGTCTGCGCGCGCGACGCCTTCAGCCCGCGCTGCGCGCGCCACGGCTGCGGCGATAGCCGGTACAACGTCGCGGTTGAAGACGCTGGGGATGATGTATTCCTCGTTCAGTTCTTCCCGACTGATGACGCTCGCCAGCCCTTCAGCGGCTGCCAGGCGCATCCTTGGGGTGATCTTTGCGGCGCGCACGTCGAGCGCCCCGCGGAAAATGCCCGGAAAGCTGAGCGCATTGTTGATCTGATTGGGGAAATCGGAACGTCCGGTGGCGACCACGCGGGCATAGTGCTGCAACATCTCCGGGTCCCCTTCAGGGATGGGGTTGGCAAGCGCAAAAACAATCGGGTCGCTCCCCATGCTCTGTACCATCTCGGCAGTGAGAATATTCCCAGTCGAGACGCCGATGAAAGCGTCAGCGCCGACGAGCGCTTCCGCCAGCCCGCCACGCCGTCGCTCGCGATTGGTGCGCGCAGCGATCTGTTGCTGCATCGGCGTCAGATGCTGGTCCTCGTCGATGTTCAGGATGCCCATCCGGTCCACAGCGGTAATCTCGCCAACGCCGGCGCTGAGGAGATTGTGAATAATCGCCGTGCCTGCTGCGCCGATGCCATTGACGACCACACGCATCTGGTCGAGACGTTTGCCGACCAGCGTTGCTGCGTTGCGCAGACCTGCCAGCACAACCACTGCCGTACCATGCTGATCGTCGTGCATCACCGGGATGTCGAGGCGTTCGGTCAGGCGCTCTTCGATGTCGAAGCACTTGGGTGCGGCGATGTCTTCCAGGTTAATGGCGCCGAATACTGGCGAGATCTGCTCGACCGTCGCCACGATCACGTCAGGGTCCTGGCTTTTCAGGCAGATCGGGAAGGCGTCGATGTCCGCCAGTTCTTTGAAGAGCACCGCTTTCCCTTCCATCACCGGGATGGCCGCCGCAGCGCCGAGGTTGCCCAGCCCCAAGACGGCGCTGCCATCGCTGACGACTGCCAGGCTGTTTTTCTTGATCGTCAGGGAGAAAGCGTTCTCTTCATCGCGGGCAATCGCCCGGCAGACGCGCGCAACGCCAGGGGTGTAGATGAGTGAGAGATCATCGCGGCTCTTGAGCGGCGTGCGACTGTGAACGGAAATCTTACCGCCCTGGTGCAATGAAAACACTCGATCGCTCACGTTGGTGACAACGACGCCGGGGATAGCGTTGACGCGGCGAACAATCCGGTCGCCGTGGAGTTCGTCCTGGACGCGCACGGTGATGTCGCGCACGATGTGTTTGCGGTCGACGCGCACGATGTCGATAGCGCCAATGTTGCCGCCATTCTCACCGATGGCAGTGGCAATGGCGCCCAGCATACCGGGGCGATTGTCGATCTGACAGCGGATGGTCAGGGTGTAGGCTATCCCTTGATTTGTTCCAGTCATCAGGCGCTCCTATCCTCGTGGGGTGTCGCAGTTGCCTGATTATACGATATGCTGAAGAGGTTTGGATGAGTGGGCGTTTTCTTGCCTTTGCGTCTTTGTATTGAGCTTGCCCGACGCCTGAAGTCGCGGGCTTCGCAACCGTAGCGATTTCAGGCGCCGGGTGGGTGGGCTGCGGGCTCAAGCTCTGGCTGAGATCGTGAAAGCCCCTGTGGGGCTTCCGCGTCCTGAGCGAGGGCTTTAGCCCGTAGCTCAGAGGATGCGCGACCTGGCGGCACAGGTTTACCGGACGTATTTCTTAACCTTCATCATCCCGCAGCTCAGAGCGCGCGACCTGGCGGCACAGGTCTACTATTGCGAGCTGACGAAGGGCGTTGGATCAACATTAACCCCATGTCGCCAGACTTCGTAGTGCAGGTGAGGTCCGGTGGCGTAGCCAGTGCTGCCGACCGTGCCGATCTGGGCGCCGCGCTGCACTTCCTGCCCATCGCTGACCAGGATGGCATCCAGATGACCATAAGCGGTCGTCCAGCCGGTCGCCTGATTTTCGATGCGCACGAAGTTGCCGCCAGGCCAGCTGCCGGGGTAAACGCGCGCAATCCCGTCGTGAGTGGCGATCACTGCCACGCCGCGCGTTGGTCCCGGTTCAGCCTCACCGTCGCCATCTGTGTCGATGGCGAAATCGAGCGCGCCCCACACGGCGGTCGGTGCGTGAGTGCCTTCGCTGTACCCCTGGGTCACCACGATCTGACCAACCGGCGCGATCAACGGGTAGCCGCGCGGCGCGGCGCGGTCGATACGTTTTGACTCAACGGTCATCGCGGGCGCAATCGAGGTCGGTGAGGATGGCGGATCGACCGGTTGCGTTTCCCCGTCTCTCGCAGGTTCGGCGAGCGTGGCGCTCAGTATTGCCTGACGGTCGGGCGTGGCAGCGGCAGCGTCCAGAAGCGCCGTTGTGAGCGCCTCAACATCGATGGCGCCGCCAACGGGCGCTGTCTCAGGCGAACGACCCGCTGGCGCAACGACGACGGACTGCGGCGCCAGCGATGGGGCAACCGGTGTACCCGGCGGCGACAAGAGGGACGTTGCCAGTGTGGTTGTCGTCAGCGCAACAGCAAGGGGCATCGCTGCGCGCTGGAGATCAATCAGGGTCGGTGATGGAGCAACAGATAGCGAAGTGGAAGGGATCGCGTTTGGTGCGACAGCCAGAACGGCTGCAAGGTGTGCGCGTGTTGATCCGTCGAGGGAGAGTACGCCAAGTTCAATGGCGCCAAGGTTACGCGCCGGAATGCCGCTGAGGATCGCCAGATCGGTCAGGGTCAGCCCGCGGCTGCGACGCAGGGATCGTAATGTGGCGGTCATACGGGGTGCAACGTGATTGTTCAGTGTTTGTGCGAATGCCTTTGCAGAGCATAGCGCAAGAAAGCGCGCTCGTGCATGACAACATGCTTACACCTGCTATGGCATCACCCACCCGCCATCGACTGCCAGCACCTGACCGGTGATGTATGACGCCGTTGGCGAGAGGAGAAAAACGACGGCTGCTGCAACTTCCTCCGGCGTACCGAAGCGCCCCATCGCGATCGCATCGAGCGCCCATTGTCGTCGCGCTGCCGGTAGTGTGGCGAGCATATCGGTCTCGATGTATCCTGGCGCAACCACGTTCACGGTGATTCCGTCGCGCGCCGTTTCACGCGCCAGCGCGCGCGCCAGACCAACCAGCCCCGCCTTGGCGGCGGCATAGTTTGCCTGACCGACATTGCCCGCCAGCCCTGCCAGCGAGCCGATCATGACGATCCGCCCGTACCTCTGTGCGCGCATCGGCGCCAGCGCCGCGCGACTGCAGAGGAAAGCGCCAGTCAGATGGACATCGACGACGGTGTGCCACTGATCGGGACGCATCCGCACAAATGGCGCATCATCGGTCAGACCGGCGTTGTTGACCAGTGCATCGAGCCGATGCCAGCGTTCGAGGCAGGCGTCCACCATTGCCTGAACGGCGCGCTCGTCGGCGACATCGGCGGCAAACGCCATCGCCTCGCGTCCCATCGCCTCAATGGCGCTCACAACTTCCCGCGCAGCGGCGGCGTTGCGCTGATAGTTGACGAGGACGCGCCCGCCACGCGCTGCAATTGCCAGCGCAATCGCTCGTCCAATCCCCCGTGATGCGCCGGTGACAAGTGCGACCTGATTCTGGAGTTCATCGCTCATCATTCGTGATTCCTTGCAACACGCAGAGCAGTCTGTTACAATGCACGGCGTTCTCAAATATCTGGTTGTTATCGGTTTCTGTGCAACCTTATGAGCACTATTTTAATCGTTGAGGACGAAGCCGAGATTGCCGGATACCTCCGGCGCGGGCTGACATTCGAAGGATACAATGTCGAAATCGCTGCCGATGGACGTCAGGCGCTCGATATTGCGCGCGAACGTCCGCCCGATCTGGTGGTGCTTGACCTGATGCTGCCGGGCATCGACGGGCTGGAAGTGGCGCGTCGCATCCGCGCCGCGTCGGATGTGCCGATCATCATGCTCACGGCGCGCGACGCCGTGCCGGATCGCGTCGCCGGTCTCGAAGCTGGCGCCGACGACTACCTGATCAAACCGTTCGCCTTCGAGGAGTTGCTGGCGCGCATTCGCGTCCAGTTGCGTCGCCGTCAGCGCGAAGACGCGACGACAGTGCTGCGCTACGGTCCGCTGACGATGGATCTCGCCGCTCACGAAGTTACGATTGGCGACCGACGGGTGGACCTCACGGCAAAGGAATATGATCTACTCGAACTCTTCATGCGCCACCCGCAGCAGGTGCTGACACGCGACGTCATCTACGACCGCGTGTGGGGATACAACTTCGGCGGCGAAAGCAACATCATCGAAGTCTACGTCCGCTACCTGCGCCAGAAACTCGAGGCGCGCGGCGAACCGCGCCTGATTCATAC
>JANWXL010000382.1 GCA_025055265.1 Roseiflexus sp. | reverse complement strand
CGGCGCGGTTACGAAATCCATAGATGCCAAGCTCGCCCGGATCGCGCCCGCTCATCATGCAACTCCAGGCGGGCACCGTGATGGCCGGGATGCAACTCTCTAGTTCGCCGTAGACCCCCTCCGCCATCAGGCGGCTGAGGGTGGGGAGATCGGCGCGCCAGCGGTCGAATACTAGCGATGGTTCGGCGCAATCGAGGCCGATGATGAGTAGTTGAGGATGCGTCACTGTGTGTTGAGAACCAAGAACTGAGAACCAAGAACCAAGAACTGAGAACTGAGAACCGAGAACCAAGAACTGAAAACCGGAGGTTAGGGGTTAAGGGTTAGGGGTTAGATTTCCCGCCTTTTACCTTCCCACCTGTAACCTTTGCACCTTATCACCTGCAATCCTTCAATCTTCTTGAACCATCGCCTCCTGCCTAACGCTACAGCCATTGCATTGCAACGGCTCTACGTGCAACATGCAACCCTTCAATCTTCTCGAACCATCGCCTCTTGCCCCTTGCCTCTCGCCTCTCGCCGCCGACCATGCCTCTGATAGAGCATTACAGCCGCACCAACGACCGCGGCGAACGAGAGAATATGCACGACATTGAACGGCGTGCCAGGGAAGAACCACGAGTCAGTGCGCAGAAATTCAATGAAGAATCGTCCCAGCGGGTACCAGACCAGGTACATGAGCAGCACGTCGCCGTCGCGCAGACGGTCGCCGTAGCGCCGCCAGATCGAGAAGATCAGTGCAAAACCGACCAGGTTCCAGAGCGATTCGTATAGAAACAGCGGATGGAAGAGCGTTGTTTCGGGGAACGCCGCCAGATCGCGGTATGGACCGATGCGATGATCAGGGTCGATGCGCAACCCCCATGGCAAAGTTGTCGGCGGACCGTACAGTTCCTGGTTAATAAAGTTCGCCCACCGTCCCACCGCCTGACCGAGCGGCAGACCAAGCGTGATAGCATCGGCGTAGACCAGGAGCGGAACCTTGCGAACGCGCGCAAATGCCCACAACCCCAGCGCGCCGAACATAAATCCGCCAAAAATGTGCAATCCGCCCTCCCAAACGGCCAGAATCCTGACCGGATCGGCGAGAAAACGTCCAAGCCCCTCCGGTCCGCGCGGCGACTGGATGAAGACGTAATAGAGCCGCGCACCGATCAGGCCGGGAATAAGCACCCAGAACGCCAGATCCCACACCGAGTCGCGGTCGAACCCGCGCCGCTCGACGTGCCGCGCCCCAACCCACGCCGCCAGAACAACGCCAGTCATGATCAGCACACCGTACCAGCGCAGCGTCAGCGGACCAAGCTGGATGATAACGGGATCAACAGGTGGATACATATGTCAGTAACTGCCAGTCCAACTCCCTGCGAAGTATACCAGAGTTCTCACCGCAGCAGGAGAACCATGATGGTGAGAGTCGCAGACACAAGGCGCCGCGCAGCGCAGCAGCGAGTCAAAACTGCTATAATAGCGCCTGAGTTTGAGTTGAGGAAAGCCGTATGTCAATGGTTGCGACCGCCTATCCGCATATTGTTGTCGATAATGAGGGGGTACCCTACATTGCTGGCACGACAATGAAAGTCGTCGAACTGGTGCTCGATCAGATTGCGTATGGCTGGAGCGCCGAGGAATTGCATTTCCAGCACCCCCATCTCTCGCTTGGACAGATCTACTCCGCACTTGCCTACTACTGGGATCACAAGACTGAGATCGACCAGGACATCGCTCGTCGCCAGGCGCGCGTCGCTGCTCTGCGTCAGACAACGCCTGTTGCACCTTTCATAGAGCGCTTGAAGTCACAGACATA
>JANWXL010000355.1 GCA_025055265.1 Roseiflexus sp. | reverse complement strand
TCCTCCTGCATCGCATCGAGCTCGGCGTTGAGTTCGGCGAACCGCGCCCGTCCCTCCTCCTTCGTCAACCCGCCATTCGTATCGGGGTCAATATCATACAACCGGACGCGCGCACCGGGCGCAACTTTGTGCGCGTACATGGGACGCTCCTGTGACATCAGGTATTGCGGTGACGGCGCCGCCGCCGCGGGCGCTGCGGTGCGGCAGGCGCGGGAGGAGCAGGCGGTTGAGGCGTTGCTTCGCCGAGGAGCGCGGCTAGATCCTCAGAGGGGTCAGACGGTCGCTGCGCCTGTGACGCAGGGATTGATCGACCCGAAGCAGATCCTGGCGCTGGCGTCTCGTCGGACAGCAGATTGAGATCTTCTTCTTCGAGTAATTCGAGCGGCACGTCCTCCATGCCCTCTTCGAGCCATGCCAGCGCCTCGAGCACGTCGGGGTTGTTGATCGACTCGCGCAGCAATCGTTTTTCGCCCTGGCGTCCCTGCCCCTGGTCGGTGCGGCGTTCCTGGCGTTCAGCGCGCATTCTGGCGGCTGGCGTGATCCCTTCGGCATTGCGACTGCGCGCCACCTCGCCGACTTGCCGGGTCGCTTCCTGGATCTGGGACGGTGAGAACTCTTCCTGCAAGCCAGTGCTGGCGAGCGCAACAATGACCGTTTCGCGCAGCACGTTGACCCCAACCACTTCGCCCGGTCCATCGGGAGTCTGCACCCACGTTCCCTTGCGCGGCATCCTGCTCTTGACGCTGACATAATGCTCGTGCTCATAGGAGAGGCAGCAGAGCAGGCGACCGCATACCCCGCTGATCTTGGTCGGGTTGAGCGGCAGGTCCTGATCTTTTGCCATCTTGATGGAGACGCGCGCATAGTCGGGGAGGAAGGTCGCGCAGCAGAGGAGGCGACCGCACGGACCGATGCCGCCGAGGAGCTTGGCTTCGTCGCGCGGACCAATCTGACGCAATTCGATGCGGGTACGGAAGGTGCGCGCCAGGTCGCGCACGAGGGCGCGGAAGTCCACCCGTTTTTCAGCGGTGAAGTAGAACGTCAACCGTGAGCCGTCGAACGAATATTCCGCTTTCACCAGGCGCATCGGCAGACCATGCTCCTGGATCTTCTCGGCGCAGCGCGCCAGCAGTTCGTCCTGCCGGCTGTTCAACTGGCGCAGGCGTTCAAAGTCGAGCGGTTCTGCGCGGCGCAGCACGGGCTTCAGTTCACCGACGATCTCTTCGGGATCGACCAGACGCGGCGGGTATGCGACCTTTGCCAGTTCCGGGCCGCGCACAGTGTCCACAATCACATGATCGCCCTGCGCCAGCGCCTCGATGCCATTTGGGTCAAAATAGTATGTTTTGCCTGAGTCCTTGAATCGAATGCCAACCACAACGGGCATACAAACCTCATGATGTGCGACTGCGATCAGGATGCCTCACGGAGTGCGGAACGCTCCTGTCTCGCGGGCGCGGCGTTGGGAGGCGCGCCCGATGACTTTATACGTATGGACGAGTTGGGCTTTGCCTTTCAGTTGATAATCGCCCATTTCCTGGACAATGAACGCATCGCCGATAGCGTTGCGCGTCGCTTCGGAGATCAGCACCGAGTTGAGATCAGCGCGACTCTCGAGGCGCGCGGCAGTGTTGACCGTATCGCCGATGACCGTGTACTCGAGGCGTTGCCGCGTCCCGAAGAAACCGGCGTACACCGGACCGGTGTTGATCCCGATGCGAAAATCAAACGCCTTGGACGGTTCGAGTTTTTCGATCAGGCGGCGATGAGCTTCGATCATATCGAGTGCCGCGTCGACCGCTTCGATGGCTGTTGTGCGATAGTCCTGATGTTCGTTCACCTGGGGCGCGCCGAAGATTGCCATAATGCCGTCGCCGATATATTTATCGAGTGTGCCATTGTGCCGGAAAATAACCTCGGTCATTTCGTGGAGATACTCATTGAGCAAATCCTGCACCTCACGCGGCGAGAGGCGCTCAGAGAGGGATGAGAACCCCTTCACATCGGCGAACAGGACGCTGACAACCAGTTCCTGCGGCTCGCGCAGGCGTCCGTGTTCAGAGAAATAACTCGCCACATCGCGCGCCACGCTGGGGGAGACGAAACGCTCGAACAACTGGCGGCTCGCCTCCTGTTTCCGCAATTCTTCGGTCAGGCGCGCACGCTCGATCGTGATTGCCGCCTGGCTTGCAATCGCTGCGAGCAGGTCGCGCTCACGCGGACCAAACCGGTCGCGCCCTGGCGAGTCGAGGTAGATCAGCCCGATCGAGCCGTGCTCCACAAGCAGTGGCGCGCAGAGCGCCGAGCGAATATTGGCGCTAATAATGCTCTGGGTGCCGCCGATTTCGATGCGCGCATCGCGCGTTAGCACCACTTCGCCCGCCTCAAGCGCTTTGCGCGCGATGGTCGAACTGATGACCACCTCGTGCTGCGAGGGCGGATAGATAACCCGCGGCACCAGTTCATTGTCACGTTTCAGGAGCAGCAGGGCGCGCTGCGCCGGGATCAGGCGCAGCACCTCTTCGATGACGGCGTCGAGCAACTCATTCATGGTAATGATCAGGCTCAGACGCCGGGAGATGCGGAAGAATTCGCGCAGATCGATCGCCAGTTCGGGCACATCGCCAGCGACGCCGCGCGCCTCGGCGGCGACCGGAAAGTAGCGACTGTCGTCGAGCACCACGTTCTGCGCTGCGCGCTCCTCGAAGCGAAGCTCGAACGGGCCAATCTGAACGGTGTCGCCGTCGCGCAGTTGCTCTTCCCGGACACGCAGCCGGTTGACGAAGACGCCGTTGCGACTGTTGGTGTCGCGCACCCAGACATCGCGCCCATTCAGGACGATTTCGGCATGGTGACGCGAGACAGTCGCGTGGTTAAGCACGATGTCATTCTCCAGCGCCCGCCCAATGCGCAACCCACGCGCCTCTATCGGGTATGTTTTGTGTTCGCCGTTGATGTCGAGGGTGATCAACGCCATAGGCATAGTCTCCGGCGTCGCACGCGACGCGGATATCAATCTGGTGAGCGCGCTTCCGTTCCGTTTAGTATAGCAGACGCCATGGCGTGCGGCAACATATGATGGCGGGTAGCAGGCGGCAGGGCGGGAGAAGATCCTGCAATCGCGCCATCGCATGCGCGCTGATCAGCGCGCGGCGCGTTTCCCAGGCTCTGCAGTCCGTGCTCGAAGCCGCAGTTGCACCCTGCGGAATGCGATAATCCCCGGCATAGCGCGGTTTTATGATATAATGTGAACAATACCTATTCCGCTTCTACAGCCCGTCGCTGCGGCTGCGCTTTTACCTCCGCGGTAATGACGCCGTTCACCAGTATGTGTGGGTCGGGATTTTGGATGTTACTTCGGAGAGAGCAGCGCCGCTGCACATGTGGGGCCATCTCTTGAATTGACACTATACATTGCGAGCATCTGTTCTGTTTGATGACGTGCTTATTATGAACCATGCAGCCTGGGCGCGCCATGAACAATGGAATAGCGGTTGATTTGCGCAACGTTGTCAAACGCTTCGCAGACGTGTGCGCCGTCGATCATGTTTCGATGCAGATCCGTGACGGCGAATTCTTTTCGATGCTCGGTCCCTCCGGTTGCGGCAAGACGACGACCCTGCGCATGATTGCCGGTTTCGAGTTTCCCACCTCAGGCGAAATCTTCCTCCACGGCAAATCGGTTGGCAATACTCCGCCTTTCCGCCGCAATGTCAACACCGTGTTCCAGTCGTATGCGCTCTTCCCGCATATGACAGTCGCCGAGAACGTCGCCTTTGGCCTGCGCATGAAGAAGGCGCCGCCAGCCGACATTGCGCGGCGGGTGACCGAGGCGCTCGAACTGGTGCGTCTGGGTGACTATGCGGCGCGTCGACCGCGGCAACTCTCCGGCGGGCAGCAGCAGCGCGTGGCGCTGGCGCGCGCGCTCGTCAACCATCCCGAAGTGCTGTTGCTCGATGAGCCGCTTGGCTCGCTCGATCTGAAGCTGCGCAAAGAAATGCAACTCGAACTGAAAAGCCTTCAGGAGCGCGTCGGCATTACCTTCATCTATGTCACGCATGATCAGGAAGAGGCGCTGACCATGAGCGACCGCATTGCGGTCATGAACGCTGGCAGGGTCTTGCAGATCGGCACGCCGACCGAAATCTACGAGCGTCCAATCTGTCGCTTCGTTGCCGACTTCATTGGCGAAACGAACTTCATCGAAGGGAAAGTCGAATCGGTAGAGCCTGGCGGGATTGCCACGATCACATCCGATGACGGCCTGACGCTGCGTGGTCAGGCGATTCGTCCAGTCACTCCGGGAATGAACGTGACCCTCTCCATTCGCCCGGAGAAGGCGTTCCTGGCAGTGCAGGCGCCGCCTGGCACGCCGAACTGTTATCAGGTGCGGGTGGAACGGATCGCATACATTGGGAGCGACACCCGCATCGATGTGCGCCTGGGGACGCGACTGTTCGACCTGTGGGAACAGAACAGTCGCTCGACGCTCGACCGCGACGCCTACTGGCAACCCGGCGAAACCGGGTATCTCTGGTGGCCCGCGGAGAACGCTATTATCCTGACAGAGTGAACACATCCAGAGGTGACGATGGCCGCTGACACGCTTGCGTCTGACTCTCAACCGCGTGAAGGGCAGATTGCCGCCCTTCTGCGCCGCAATGAACGACTGCAGCTTGGACTCCTCCTTTTCCCCGGTCTCTTCTGGTTAGTGACGTTCTTCGCTCTGCCGCTGGTCGTCGTCGTACTGTACAGTTTTGCGGCCAGCGGACCCGGCGGGCGCATCGAGTGGACCTTCACCCTCAATAATTATCGCACCCTGTTTACGGAAAGCCTGTACGTCAACGCCTACTGGCGCTCGATCTGGGCTGGCGTGTGGACGACGCTGGCGTGCCTGATCCTGGGCTATCCGCTGGCATACTACATCGTTCGTCGTCCGCCGCGCTGGCGCACGGTGCTGCTGTTTCTGATACTGATCCCGTTCTGGACGAACTTTCTGGTTCGCACCTACGCCTGGATGCTCATCCTCTCGAACAACGGCATCATCAACAGCGCCATTCAGGCGCTGGGGTTGCCGAGCGTCGCGCTCTACCCCTCCGAAGGCGCCGTGCTGGTCGGTTTGATCTACGGCAGCCTGCCGTTTATGGTGCTGCCAATCTACGCATCACTTGCGCGTTTCGACTTTACCCTCATGGAAGCGGCGGCTGATCTCGGCGCCAATCAGGTTCAGGCATTTTTGCGCGTAATGCTGCCGTTGACGATGCCAGGCGTGGCCGCCGGGTCAGTGCTGGTGTTCATTCCGACAGTGGGACAGTTCGTGGTTTCTGACCTCCTCGGCGGCGCCAAAGTCGATTATCTGGGCAATCTGTTGCAACGCCTGTTTACCCGCTCGAACCCGCCGAACTGGCCCCTCGGCTCGGCAATGGCGATTGTCTTTATGATTGTGCTGACAGTGGCAATTATCATTTATTTTCGGGTGACGACCGAGGAGGATCGTTGAAGGTTGAAGGTTGAAGGTTGAAGGTTTTCGCTGATGTGTAGACAGGACCACAGAGACATAGAGAACGCAGAGAGTACTATTCGCTTATTCGCTGGCGCATTCGCTTATTCGCTGGTAGAACCACGGAGACGCAGAGGACGCAGAGCAAGCGATTCGCGTATTCGCCGACGCATTCGTTTATTCGTGACCGTATTCGCTGACCTGTTCGTTTATTCGTTGACCCATTCGTTCATTCGCTAACGTATTCGTTTATTCGTGACCCTATTCGTTGACCCATTCGTTCATTCGTTGACCCATTCGTTCATTCGCTAACGTATTCGTTTATTCGTGACCCTATTCGTTGACCCATTCGTTCATTCGTTCGGGAGTCCGACCATGGTCGATATCCAAATGCCACAATCAGTACGCATCGCCGGAGGTGAACGCCGCCGTTCCGCCGGTTCGCTAGCGCTCGGGGCGCATGCTATACTGACGCTGGTGTTTCTCTACGCGCCGATCGTGGTGCTGGTGCTCTTCTCATTCACGCGCGACAGTTTCGGCGTGCGGTGGACAGGATTTACCTTTGACTGGTACACGCGACTGCTTGCCGATCAGCGTCTCCTCACCGCAGCGATGAACACCCTCGTCGTTGCGCTGATATCGACCGTCGTTTCGACGATTATCGGCACGATGACTGCGCTGGCGATGGAACGCTACCGCTTCCGTGGGCGTACTGGCTTCGATGCGCTCCTCTACCTGCCCATCGTCATCCCGGAGATCGTCATGGCGCTGGCGTTGCTGGCGTTCTTCGCCTTCTCCTTCGGTCTGATCGAAGCCCTGTTTGGCGTGCGCTTCCAGTTTGGTCTGGCGACGGTTACGATCTCGCACATCGCCTTTACTATCTCATTCGTGGTCGTCGTCGTGCGCGCCAGCCTCAAGGGGTTCGATATGCGCCTGGAAGAAGCAGCGCAGGACCTTGGCGCGAACGAGTGGCAGACGTTTCGCTACATCACACTGCCACTGATCATGCCAGGCGTGATCGGCGGAGCGTTGCTCGCCTTCACCCTGTCGCTCGATGATTTTGTGATCACCTTCTTCACCACCGGCTCCGGGGTGTCGCTGTTGCCAGTCGAAGTGTACGGACAGGTTAAGCGTACCATTACCCCGAAGATCAACGCCATCTCGACCCTGATGCTACTGGTGTCGATCACGCTGGTGTTCCTCTCACAATTTGTGCAGCGGCAGCGGGAGGTATAAATGAGGCACGGGGCAAGAGGTACGAGGTGAGAGGGATGTTGAAGGTGGGAAGGTTGAAGGTGGGAAGGTCGAAGGCGCCCGTAGCGACGTTGCACCGCAACATCGACGCTCGAAGCGAGAAATCGAATATTGAACAGGACGCAGTGGGATG
>JANWXL010000447.1 GCA_025055265.1 Roseiflexus sp. | reverse complement strand
GCCAATCAGCTCATCGCCTGCCAGCAGCGGCACAGCCACAACATTCGCAGATGGCGCAGCGTGAAAGACCGGTGATCGTCCTTCCCAACGACGATAGTCGTACACAACCAGCGGCTGGCGCGTCAGCGCCACCCTGCCGATTACCCCTTCGCCTGGCGCGATGCGCATGCCGCTATAATCACGATCCATTCCGACGGTATAGTGAATCCGCAGATTGTTTTGCGCGGGATCGTACAGCGCAATCATTCCGTGCGTCGCGCGCATGAGCGCAACCATGCGCTCAACAATCGCTTTCAACACCGCATCGCGATCCAGATTGCCGGTGATGTCGGACATCGTGTCATACAGCGCATCGAGTTGCTGCACCCGCCGCCACAGTTGCTCATACAGCCGTGCGCGTTCGATAGCGACGTTAATGTGTCCGGCGAGTTCGATCATCAGGCGGAGATCGTCTTCAGTCAACGCCACGCCATCAATGCTCTCAATGTTAAGCACGCCAATGATGTGATCCTGGTCGCGCAACGGAACACAGACTTCCGATACAATGTTGCTTATTGCTGCGATAAAATCGGGGTCGCTGCGCACATCAGCGACCAGCGTCGGCTTGCCGCTGAGAATAGTGCGACTCATCACCCCTTTGCCGAGCGGAATGCGTTCTATCTGATTCGAATAGCCAACCTGGTGCTGCAGAACCAGATCATCCCCATCACGCAAATAGAGACACACGAGCGTATATCCAAAGGTAGCCGCAATCGACTCAACCACCGTGCGGAAGAGAGCGGGCAGATCGATTTCACGCGCAATGGCTTCGCGCACCTGACCAATCAAATGCAGTTCCTGCGCCTGACGCCGGGTTACTGCATACAGATGGCGCAGTTGCTGTTCGCTCTCGCGCAGTTCGGCTTCAATCCGGCGTCGCCCCGCCAGTTCTTCCTGCAAGGTCGTATAAAGACGGGCGTTGTCAATCGCAATTGCTGCCAGTTCAGCGAAACGCATCAGCAGGTTCACAACGGTTTCAGCAGCGGGATGATCCGGATCGCAATATGTGACGCCCAATACCCCGATAACGGACGATCCCAATCTCAAAGGCACGGCAACGACCGTTCCCAGGTTCGAGACATCTATGGAGCGAATGCGGCCTTCCCACGTGCGGTAGTCCCGGACGATCACAGGCTCGCCGGTTTGCCAGACCCTGCCGCTGACTCCTTCGCCGACATCGATAGTCCCGCCGCAGTGTGCGGCATGCCAGCCGATGCCAACCTGCATCTCCATTTGCGTTCCATCACGCGATAACAGATCGATGTACCCGTCGCTCGTGCCTGCCAGACGAGTCGCGTGCAGCATGATTGCTTCGAGCACATCGCGCAGATCGAGGCGGCTCATGATTGCCAGTGCGGTCTCGTGGAGCGCCACAAGATAATGATCTTCGGAAGCAAGGAGTGCAGGATGCAGAGACGCTTCGCCCTTCGCATCCTGTAACGCACGCTCAAGCTCGCTTAGCCGTGCCCGGAGAGCCTCATTCTCTGCACGGAGCGCTTCAATATCCATTTCTGTCGCACCTGTGACGGCGCATTCTTCTTCAGAATGCTCGCCTTTCCCGGCAAGTCATCTCACGCGACCATTCTAGCAAAAGAGCATAACTCCTCGATTACCTTCTCCTGAGCATGAAAGGCGCAGAGCGCTGAAGAGAGTATGGTACACTGAGGTAAGGTCGAGACGAATATGGAGACGCATCACTGCGATCGCACTGTGGTCAACTGCATAGTCCCCGGCGCGACCACGCCGACGTCGTCCGGTCAGGTATACAACATGACAATCCTTTATTTCATTCCGCGCTACGATCCTGCATTGATGGGAAACCGCATCCATGCCGAGGTCATTCATGCCTGGCGTGCACATGGAGTCGACGCCGAGGTGATCACGCTCGCTGCTGGCATCAACCGGCTGACCACCGAGGTGCAGGAGAACATTGTCGTCCATCGTTTGCCTGTCAGTTCCAATATAGCGCTGAAGAGCCTCAATCGCGCGCTGGCGTTTCTGACTGGATACCCATATCTGGCAGGCGCACTTGCGCATTATCGTCGCTTTATTGCAACGCGACGCTATGATCTCGTTCACGTTGAGACGGCATTTCCGCTCGGTCTGGTCGCTGCTCTCGTGCCGCGCTTGATCCATCCGCCGCTCGCCGTCACGCTGCCCGGCGCCGATATTATGAGCGTGCCAGAGTTCGATTACGGGTATGCTCGCTTTCTCGCAGTGCAAACACTGATCCCGTTCGTGTTCCGCCGCGCCGATACGCTGCGCGCCGATTCGCCGCAGATCCGCTCGCTGGCAGTGCGGTTGGGCGCTCCTCCTGCAAAAGTGACTGCGATTCCTTACAATATCACCGCCGATAGTTATCCCCCTCCCGACACCAATATCAAAACGTTGCGTCAGCAGAGCAGAAAAGACATCTGTGCGCGCTACAACCTCGATCCCTCCCGCCCGATCATCGTCAGTCTGAACCGTCTCCATCCGTTCAAGGGGATCGAGTATCTGGTGGAGGCCATTCCACATGCACGCGCAGGCGGCATTGATCCACAGGTGCTGATCATCGGACCGAATCGCCGCACGAAACGGTTTGGCGACTATGGTGCATACCTGAAACGTCGTGCAGAAGAGCTGGAAGTCGCGTCAGCGGTGATGTTCACTGGCGGCATTCCGCACGACCAGACGATGATGCACCTGGCAGCCGCTGATGTGGCCGTTGTGCCATCAGTCGCTGAGTCGTTCAGCCGGGTGGTGGTCGAGGCGGCGGCGGTCGGCACGCCGCCAGTCGTCACGTCTACGACCGGCGTCAGTGACTACGTCGCTGCTGCGGATTGCGGGATCGTCGTGGCGCCACGCAGCGGGGAAGCGATTGGCGCAGCGCTGGTGCGCCTGTTGCGCGACCGATCGCTGTGGGAGACATATGTGCAGCGGGGACCCGCAATGGCAGCAGCGTTCACTTCGCGCGCAATCGCTGAACAACTGTTGCGCCTCTACGAGCCGTTCCTGTCGAGCAAAGGAGTGACGGCGCCCGTCGGGTAATGCCATGCGCATCTGCTATGTCGCCTACCCCAACAGTCTGCGGCTGCGTTCCGCCAATGCGGTACAGACCCACGCAACACTGCGGGCGCTCAAGGCGCTGGCGCCAGACACACTGGCAATCGTGCCAAGGGTCGAAGCCGGTCCCAGCGCCTTCGACGGGCTGGCGCTTCACCTGCCGCGCATCGGAATCGGTCGCCTGTCGCGGTTCCATCGCTCAACCCTCTGGTACTACGCCGAGCGCAGCGTTTATGCGTGGCTTGTGCTGACGACGTTGATCTGGTTGCGCCTGGCGCAACGTCAGCGGTTCGATGTCATTTATGTGCGTGAAGTGATCTGTGCGTTGTGGCTTGCGCTGCTCGCGCCGCGTCTGATCGGCGCGTGCGTTGTGTACGAGGTGCACGATCTGGAGAGCCGCAACCCGTCGCGCGCGAAAGAGCATTGGGCGCAACCGCTGTTGCACCTGATTGATCGCCTGGCGCTAACGCGACCGGCGGCGCTGACGTCGCTGACTGCCGCGTTCCGTGATCTGCTGGCGTCGCTCGAGCTGCGCGACCCGTGCGAGGTTGCGGTGTTGCCCGATGCCTACGACGACACGCTCTATACGCCACAGGACCGCGATGCCGCTCGACGCATGCTTGGACTGCCCGATGAACCGATCATCGTCTATGCCGGGTTGACCTTCGCTTACCGTGGGGTTGATCTGCTCCTCGATGCGCTGGCGGACGTTCCCGGCGCGCAGTTGATCCTGGTCGGCGGGCGTGACCAGGAGCGCGCCGCACTTGTCGAGCAGGCGCAGCGCCTCGGCATCGGCGAACGGGTGACGTTTGCCGGGGTGCAGCCGCAGGATCGCGTGCCGCTCTACCTGGCAGCCGCCGACGTCCTGGTTGTGCCTGATACGGTCACCGATGTGACCGCCTCGCCGCTCAAATTGTTCGAGTACATGGCGATGGAACGCGCCGTCGTATGTCCCGATCTTCC
>JANWXL010000323.1 GCA_025055265.1 Roseiflexus sp. | reverse complement strand
ATCAGTCCGCAACGCCCTTAGTATTCATCAGCCTGTGGCATCCCGGCAATACTGGACTGTTTTTCTGAGCTGCATCAAACCGAGGCTGAGATAATCTCTCGAAAGCGACAGTCCTATGACTACTGATGATCCGCGGATTCTCGAACTGCGCGCGTTGCGCGAGCGTGCGCGCCAGGGGGGCGGACCGGAACGGATCGCCCGCCACCACGCGCGCGGCAAATTGACTGCCCGTGAACGGCTCGATCTGCTCCTCGATCCCGGCAGTTTCTACGAACTCGAGCCGTTCACCACCGGCAGGCCCGTTGACGGCGAGACATTCTATGGCGACGGCGTTGTGACCGGTTATGGCAGGATCGATGGGCGCACGGTGTTCGTCTATTCGCAGGATTTTACCGTGCTCGGCGGTTCGCTTGGCGAAGCGCAGGCGCGCAAAATCTGCCGGGTGATGGACCTGGCGTTCAGCGAAGGGGCGCCAATCATCGGGTTAATCGACTCTGGCGGTGCGCGGATCCAGGAAGGCGTCCACAGCCTCGGCGGCTACGGCGAAATCTTCCGCCGCAACACGAAATGCTCCGGCGTCGTGCCGCAGATCAGCGTGATGCTCGGTCCGTGCGCTGGCGGCGCCGCATACTCGCCTGCCGTCACCGATCTGATCATCATGGTCGAACGTCGATCCTTCATGTTCATCACCGGTCCAGACGTCATCAAAGAGGTCACCGGTGAAACCATCGACCTGGAGGGACTTGGTGGCGCGAACGTGCATATGACCATCAGCGGCACCTGCCATCTGACTGCGCCGGACGATCAGACGGCGCTGGCGCTCTGCCGACTGGCGTTGTCGTACCTGCCCGCGAACAACACTGAAAACCCGCCGTTTGTTCCGACTGACGATGATCCACTGCGCGCCGATGAGGAGCTGAACCGGATTGTTCCGCTTGACCCCGGTCAGGCATACCGCATGCACGATGTTATCGAGCGCGTGGTGGATCGCGGCAGCTGGCTGGAATTGCAACCGATGTGGGCGATGAACGCGATCACCGGATGGGCGCGCATGGGCGGGCGGAGCGTCGGCATTGTGGCGCAGGAGCCGAGCGTTATGGCTGGTGTGATCGACATCGACGCCTCCGACAAAATTGCCCGCTTTGTGCGCACCTGCGACTGCTTCAACATCCCGCTGGTTACGTTCGTTGACTCGCCCGGTTTTCTGCCCGGCATCGACCAGGAGCATCGCGGCATCATCCGACATGGCGCGAAAGTGCTCTATGCCTATGCCGAGGCGACCGTCCCCAAAATCAGCATTGTGACGCGCAAGGCGTATGGCGGGGCATACATCGTGATGAGCAGCAAATCGCTGGGGGGCGACATCAATTTTGCCTGGCCCAGCGCCGAGGTCGCAGTGATGGGGGCGGACGGCGCGGTGAACCTGTTGTACCGCGATCAGATCGCCAGAGCGCCCGATCCTGCCGCCGAGCGCGCGCGTCTCGCGCGCGAATACGAACGGAAGTTCAATAATCCCTACCACGCAGCAGCGGCTGGCTTCTTCGACGATGTGATCGAACCGCGCGAGACGCGCGCGCGGGTTATCGCCGCGCTCGACGCGCTGCGCGATAAGTCGGTGGCGCCGCCGCCGCGCCGCCATGGGAATATGCCGATGTAATAATAAGGAGAAGCGTGCCATGCCTGACAATTTGAACATTGCGTTGTACCTGCTGGTGATTGGCATGAGCATCACCTTTGGCGCGCTCTTTTTGCTGTGGGGGTTGATGGCGCTGCTAACGGCGCTGACTGCCAGAGGCGCAGGGGAGGCGCCAGCCGCCGAAGCAACTGAACCTGCTCTCCCTTCACCGCCAGTGCAACCAGACCTTTCTGAGCAACGACGACGCGCAGCGGCGGCGGCAGTGGCAGTAGCGCTCGCCCGTGAACAGGCAGCGCGAAGAATGGCAACTGCCACATCAGCGGTCAGCCCGTGGCAGGCTGCCGGACGCATGGCTCGAACTGGACGGGAGGGACGGGAGCAATTATGAAGGTGCGAGTCGTGATCGAGGGAACAGCATACGACGTCGAGATCGTGGATCTCAATGCACGTCCGGTCGTTGCAATTGTCGACGGAGAACGTTTCGAGATCTGGCCCGAGTCCCCGCCTGCCCCAGCCGTCGGGTCGCTCGATGGTCGGCAGGCGCCGGTAGGGTCTGCGCCGTCTGCGCTTCCTGCTTCACCCGCCCCGGCGCTCGCAGCGCCTGCACCCGCACCCGGCGCTGCTGAGAGCGGAACGGTGCTGGCGCCGATCCCTGGCGTTATCCTCGCCGTCCGGGTCAAACCCGGCGACCGGGTGACGACGGGACAGGAAGTGTGCGTGCTCGAAGCCATGAAAATGCAGAACAGCATCCGCGCCAGAAACTCCGGCGTCGTGGCGGCTGTCTACATCAGCGACGGGCAACATGTGAAGCACCATCAACCGTTGATGGTTATCAAACC
>JANWXL010000287.1 GCA_025055265.1 Roseiflexus sp. | reverse complement strand
CGGCGTGGTCGAGAGATCTATCCCTTCACGTTCGACGCCGAGATGCGCAGTCGTGTGCGGCGTCTGCCACTGCTCGGATCGCTGGTTCCGGTGTTGTCGCCGGAAGATGTGGCGTTGCACAAAGCGCTGCTGGCGCGCGGTCCGGAGGAGGGGAAGCACGACATTGCCGATGCCACAGCTATTGCGCGCCGCCAGGCGCTCGATTACGACTATCTCCAGCGGCGATTGGCGCTCATGCGGGTTAATGGGGCGGCGACTGCGGTTCTGGCACGAATAGGCATCGAGTTGTAAGGGCGGCCCAAAGGGTGCGCAATGGGGCGACCCGGCAGATGGCCCGTTCTGGAGACGCAGAAGGGGCGACCCACCGGGTCGCCCCTTCCCATTAGCAGCGACGCAGCGCGTTGCCCTTACGCTTCCGGCTCGTCCTCGGCGAAAGCGCCATTGCCGTCGACCGGCGCCTGGTCATCGAAGCCGCCGTTGCCTGTGCCATCGCCATCGTGATCGTCGCCGCCGATCAGCGCCCGCAGCCTGCGCCGCAGCGCCTCATCGGCTTCGCGATCAGGTCGCTCCTGTTCGGTGACCGCCGTGGTCGCAGATGGTACGACATTTGCCAGTTCACCGATGATCTCTTCGGCAAGCTGGCGCCGCTTCTCGATCCCTGTGCCTGCCGGGATCAGCTTGCCGATGACGACATTCTCCTTGAGCCCGCGCAGATAGTCGACTTTACCCGTGATTGCCGCCTCGGTCAGTACGCGGGTCGTTTCCTGGAATGATGCAGCCGCCAGGAAACTGTCGGTGGTGAGCGATGCTTTGGTAATGCCCAGCAGGACTGTTGAGGCCGTCGCTGGTTCACCTCCCTGGCTGATGATCTCAGCATTCTTGCGCACGAATTCGGTTGAGTCGATCAGTTCGCCCGGCAGGTAATCCGTGTCGCCTGGCTCCTCGATCCGCACCCGGCGCAGCATCTGGCGCACAATGACTTCGATATGCTTGTCGTTGATATCGACGCCCTGTGAGCGATACACCTTCTGCGCCTCATTGACCAGGTAGCGCTGGACTGCTTCGCGCCCCTGGAGCGCCAGGAGTTCCTGCGGGTCGGCTGAGCCTTCCGTCAGGTGCTGCCCGGCGACGACGCGGACGCCATTCTCGATGCCCGGCGCCAGGCGCGCTGTGTGTGGCGCAATCACTTCACGCACCTCGCGCTCTTCATTGATCACGCTGATCTGCCCGACGCCAATACGCACGATGCCTGGGAGACGCGCCACAATCGGCTCGCCGCCAAGATCGGCGCGGTTGCTCTGCGCCAGCACGTCACCCTCATTCACCTGCGCCCCGTCAGCCACCACCGGCTCGTAGTGCGGCGGCAATTCGTGGTCATCAGTGTAGAGTTCGGTGGAGATCACGCGAATCTTCCGAATCTCGTCCTCGCGCGCCAGTTCAACGATGCCGTCGATCTCCGCCAGGAGCGCCTTGCCTTTTGGCGTGCGCGCCTCAAAGATTTCCTGCACACGCGGCAAACCCTGCGTGATGTCGTCTGCCGATGCCACGCCGCCGGTATGGAAGGTGCGCAGAGTCAACTGCGTGCCCGGCTCGCCGATCGACTGTGCGGCGATAATACCGACCGCCTCGCCAATATCGACCAGCTTGCCGGTTGCCAGGTTGCGCCCGTAGCACATGCGGCAGATGCCATAATCGGCTTTGCACGCCAGCGGCGAGCGAACGTAGACCTCATCGATGCCGAGTTCCTTGCACCTGCGCGTCAGTGTTTCGTCGATCTCATCGTTGCGGTTGGCAAGGATCTCGCCGGTGCGCGGATCGACCAGCGGCATCGCCAGCAGACGCCCCAGGATGCGCTGCTCGAAATCCTGCAACACCTCGCGGTCGTCGGAGCGGTAGATCCACAACCCCTCTTCTGTCCCGCAATCATCGACCGTGACGATATTATCCTGCGCCACGTCGATCAGACGGCGCGTCAGATACCCGGCGTCCGCCGTGCGCAGCGCCGTGTCTGCCAGACCTTTACGCCCGCCGTGGGTCGAGACGAAATACTCGAGCACCGACAGACCTTCGCGGAAGTTGCTCTTGATCGGCAGTTCGATGATCCGTCCGGTCGGGTCGGACATCAACCCGCGCATGCCAGCCATCTGGCTCAACTGATTGATGTTACCGCGCGCCGCGGAGTTGACCATCATCGCCACCGGACCAAACGGGTTCAGGTGCTGCTTGACGGCTTCAGTGACCGCTTTGGTGGCGCTCTGCCAGATCTCAACGATCTCTCGATAACGTTCTTCTTCGGTGATCAGACCGCGACGGAACTGCCGTTCCACCTCGGCGACGCGCTTCTCAGCCTCGGCGAGAATCTCCTGCTTCCTCGGCGGGATTTCGATGTCGTCCACGCCAATCGTCATGCCGCCGCGCGTGGCGTACTTGAAGCCGAGCGTCTTAATCCGGTCCGCCTGATTTGCCGTCATTTCTGAACCGAAGTAGCGCGCCAGATCGTCGCGCGGACGGTCGCCATACATCGCGCGAATGGTATCGAGATCCGCGTCCGTCAGATTGTTGAGGTTGGTGTAGTACTTGTAGCAATCTGCAATGATCTCACGCAGCCCTTTCTTGGCAATCAGGCGATTGCGGAAGCGCAGCGGCTCAAGCAGCTCATTGTTGAAAATGATCCGTCCGACCGTTGTCTCCAGCAGCATGCGCGGCGCGCCGTTTTCATCAGGGCTGAGGATGCGCACCGGGCGGTCGCTCTCGCCGTGCAGCGTCCCCGTCATCCGCACGAGGATTGGTGCCTGGATGTCGACCAGCCCTTTGTCATACGCCAGCAGCGCCTCATCAATCGAGGCGAACATCTTGCCGCTGCCCTTCGCGCCATCTTTGACCATCGTCAGGTAGTAGCACCCCAGCACGATGTCCTGCGACGGCGTGATGATCGGGTCGCCGGTGGCAGGCGACAGCAGGTTGTACTTGGAGAGCATGCGCAGACGCGCCTCTTCCTGCGCCTTGCGCGACAGCGGCACGTGCACCGCCATCTGGTCGCCGTCGAAGTCGGCATTGAACGCCGCACAGACGAGCGGGTGCAACTGAATGGCGGATCCCTCGATCAGTTTGGCTTCGAACGCCTGGATCGAGAGCCGGTGCAGCGATGGCGCGCGATTGAGCAGCACCAGATAATCCTTGATCACCTCTTCGAGCACGTCCCACACCTCGGGGCGCACGCGCTCGACGATGCGCTTGGCGCTTTTGATGTTATGCGCCGCGCCTTTTTCCACCAGGCGACGCATCACGAACGGCTTGAACAGCTCAAGCGCCATCTTCTTCGGCAGACCGCACTGGTGCAGCTTCAGGTCCGGTCCGACCACGATCACCGAGCGACCGGAGTAATCGACGCGCTTGCCAAGCAAGTTCTGGCGGAAGCGCCCCTGCTTCCCCTTGAGCATATCGCTCAGGCTCTTCAGGCGATGCTTCCCCTTGCCCGACACTGCGCGCCCGCGGCGGCCATTGTCGATCAGGGCGTCGACCGCTTCCTGGAGCATGCGCTTCTCGTTGCGCACGATAATCTCCGGCGCATTGAGTTCCATCAGGCGCTTCAGGCGGTTATTGCGGTTGATCACGCGCCGATACAGATCGTTGAGGTCGCTGGTGGCGAAGCGACCGCCGTCGAGTTGCACCATCGGACGCAGATCGGGCGGAATGACCGGCAGCACCGTGAGAATCATCCATTCAGGGCGATTGCCGCTCTTGCGGAACGCCTCAACCACTCGCAGGCGCTTGGTCGCCTTTTTGCGCCGCTGCCCCTGGGTGGTATACATCTCATTCTGCAATTCTTCCGCCAGTTTATCGAGATCGAGGGTGCGCACGATCAGGTCGCGGATCGCCCCGGCGCCCATATCGGCGCGGAACACGCCCGGCGCGATGTCGCGCAGCGCGCGATACTCCTGCTCATTCAGGATGCGCTTCAGCTTGATCGAATCGATCTGTTCAAGGCGCTCCTTCTCCTCGCGCACCAATCGATCGAGTTCACTCTGCAGGCGCTCCTGCAGGCGTTCACGCTCCTGGCTGGCTTCGTACTCCTTGCGCTCACGTTCGGCGCCGGTCAGTTGCTCGGCGTCTTCGAGATCGCGCTGCTTACGCTGCTCGAGCGTTTCGATTTCCTGGTCGAGCAGTTCATCGAGCGCGTCGAGCGTCTTTTCGGTAATGATTTCGCCCTCTTCGATCAGCACCGTGCCGCGGAAGATAATATCCTCCTCCGCCGCTTCGCCCTGTTTTTCCTCAAGATCGGCGCGCAGGCGCTCCGCCTCGGCGCTGATCTCCTCGCGCAGCCGCCGATACTCCTCCTCAATGCGCCGCTGCGTCGAGAGTTGGGCGCTCTCCATGCCCCCCAGGTCCTGCGTCAGTTGCGTCGAGAGCTCAATCTGCTTGCTTTCGGCTTCCGCCTGAATGCGTTCGCGCTTCTCGCGATACTCCGCCTGCAGCGCCTCGCGCGCCTGCGCTTTCAACTCCTCATCGACGTGAACGATGATGTACGACGCGAAGTACAGCACCCGCTCCAGATTGCGCGGCGAGATGTCGAGCAGCAGCCCAAGGCGGCTCGGCGTGCCTTTGACAAACCAGATATGCGACACTGGCGATGCCAGGGTAATATGCCCCATGCGCTCGCGCCGCACCTTCGAGCGGGTCACCTCCACACCACACTTGTCGCACACGACGCCTTTATAGCGGACGCGCTTATATTTGCCGCAGTAGCATTCCCAGTCCTTGGTCGGACCGAAGATGCGCTCGCAGAACAGTCCGTCACGCTCGGGACGGAAGGTGCGATAGTTGATGGTCTCTGGCTTTTTGACCTCACCATGCGACCACTCCTGAATGTGTTCGGGCGCCGCTAACCCAATCTGGATTGCTTTGATATGCCTGATGTCCATAAACGGCACGCCTCCTTCGGAATACGGTTTACTGGTCGCCCTCTTCGCTTGTGGCGACCTGAGAGATAGTGGGCTTGCTGGACGCCTCGCCGTCCAGCGCCTCCAGTTCATCAAGGCTGCGGAAGTCGCGTGGCGTGTTGTTCGGGTCGATAATCAGGACGCGCAGCGCGAGCGCCCGCAGCTCGTTCACCAGAATCTTGAACGATTCGGGCACCGACGGCTGGATGACGGGCGCACCTTTCACGATGGCTTCATAGGCGCGGATGCGTCCCATCACATCGTCCGACTTGATGGTGAGCATCTCCTGCAGGGTGTGCGCCGCGCCGTAGGCTTCCAGCGCCCAGACCTCCATCTCGCCCAGACGCTGACCCCCGAACTGCGCCTTGCCACCCAGCGGTTGCTGCGTGACGAGCGAGTAGGGACCGATGGAACGCGCGTGAATCTTCTCCTCCGCCAGATGTTCCAGCTTCAGCAGATAGAGGTAGCCGACCGCGACGGGGTTCTGGAACGCCTCGCCCGTGTTGCCGTCGCGCAGGATCGCTTTGCCGGTGGCGGGGTCAAAACCGCTGCGGCGGATAGCGCGTTCGCGCATCGTCTCGGCAACCGTGGCGACCAGCGGCGCAAGGGCTTCTGATGTGCCAGCGGACTTCGGTCTTTTCGGTCTACCGCGACGAGCAACTTTCTCGTTTTCCTCAGGCGCCGGAACCTCGCTCTGAACCCCCAGACGGTTCGCCAGCCACTGGAGGTACTCTGGCGTCATGGACTCCAGATGATGCTGCACGCTCTGGATC
>JANWXL010000441.1 GCA_025055265.1 Roseiflexus sp. | reverse complement strand
CGGCGGCTGACGCTGACCGGTTCCGGCAATGCGCGGGCTGTAACGAAACCGAACTGCTGGCGCTGCACCGTCCGCGGATCGGTGAATGGATGCTCGGCTTCGACGCGCGCCAGGATTTCGTTCACGTCGAGGTCAGTCAGTTCGTTGCGCAGGATCAGCGCTTCGGCAATGGCAATGACCGCCTCCTTGTTGCTCTCGAGCAACGCCTTCACCTGGCGGTACTGCTCGTTCAGGATCGCCTCAACGCGCATCTTGATGTCGGGGCTCGCCAGCCCTTGCATCCCGAAGGTCAGGTGCGAGTAGAGGCTGTTGTCCATGCCATATGCGCCGACCATGAACGTCGCCAGACCGGTAGCGCTCTGCAGGTCGCTGGTGACGCCACTCATCTGGATGTTGAGGAAAATTTCCTCAGCGGCGCGGCTGGCAAGCGCAATTTTGATCCGATCAAGCAGTTCATCCTTGGTACGGGTATGAATCTCCTCTTCCGGCTTCCAGGCAGCGAACCCAAGCGCCGAGCCGTGGCGCACAATCGTCACCTTCGTCAGGCGCTCCTTGCGCAGCAGTTTGACAGCAGCGTAGGCATGACCGGCTTCGTGATACGCAAGGCGGCGACGCTCCTCATACGACATGTTGCGGATCGGCTGGCGCAGACCCCATTCGTGCGTCTCGCGCGCGCGGGTAAAGTCCCAGTAGTTGATCGCCGAGCGCCCGTCGAAGTGCGCGTGAATGACTGCCTCGTTGATCACAAACTTGATTGCAACCGGCGAATATCCGATGGTGTCGGAGACCATGCGATCAATCGGCATCGGCTCGTGCTTAACCTTTGCCAGGTAATACTCGATGATTTCCTTACGTCCATCGGCATCGGGCAGATCCACGACGATCTTGCGATCAAAGCGACCTGGTCGCAGCAATGCTGCGTCGAGCGTTTCCGCCAGGTTCGTCGCCGCCATCGTCAACACTGGCGGCATTTCCGCCTTCTTACGACGCAGACCGAAGAAACGCAGGATCTTGCCGGTCAGCGACTGCTCGTGGGGCGGCGGGTCCATCTGGATGAGCAGCTCGTTGAGCAGGCTATTCCCGACGCCCATGCCAAGACCCATCACAATGTTCGCACGACCGCCATGGTTCGAGTCAGGAGACATGCTCAGCGCTCCCTGACCGGCGAGGGTCGGACTGCGTGCCATGCCGATGGCGTCAATTTCATCAATGAAGATAATGCATGCGCCATACTCACGCGCCAGTTTACGAGCTTTGCGGTAGAGCAACATGACCTTCACATTGCCCATGCCCATCCATGCCGAAAGGAGCGATGGAGCGCTCAGATAGCCAAACGGTACGCCAGCTTCTGTCGCTACGACCTGGGCCATGTAGCTCTTACCGGTTCCCGGCGGACCAATCAGAAGCACACCACGGGTGACTTCGCCACCCATCTCCTTGAACTCTTTTGCACCCTTGAGGAGAGTCACGATGCGGCGCGCCGCTTCCAGCACTTCCGGGTTGCCTTTGTAATCCTTGAAGCTCACACCTGTCTCGCCTGGCTTGAGCCAGTAGACGCGGGTGCGCGACATGAAATAGAACATCAGAAAGAACTGGAAGCCAATAAAGAAGAACAGATAGGCGCCGATCAGCAACACCTGAATGATCGCAGCGCCCATATCGTTCGTCATCACGAACTCGACGGCGCGCGGCGTCAGGTTGATCACCAGCCAGACGACGGCAACGGCGATCAACACGCGCCAGATGAAGCGTCGCACCTTCCAGGGCCAGCGATGGAACGCCTGATCAATCTTTTGATCAAGTTCGCGGTCAAGTTCATCGCGGTAGCGCGGGTCGACGCTGGGGCGGTACGGTTCAAGAGCCATGCTGCAACTCCCATCTCGGCGCGTGTGCGCCGCTCATATCGAACCCTAACAACGGAAACGGATCAGTTATTCTGCGACAACCGGTCAAGCGGCGAGATGATATTGATGATCTTGCCGTCTGGATTGGCAGTGATGATCAGTGGAACCTTGGCCTTCTGACTCTGGAGCGACACCTGCACCGCATAGAAATACATCGATCCGCCATCGTCGAGCGGGATGCCGCCGATGTAATCGTAGCGGTTATACACCAGCCCCATGTTCTTCTCGATGTTGGCCTGCGATTGCAGGGTGGCTTTGGAAGCGCCAGCGTTGAGCCGCGCCGTCTGATACTCCGTGCTGAACGAGTCCCACATCAGGTCAGCGTTGAAGGTCTTGCGTCCCTGCAGATAGTTGAGCACAGCTGGTGCAGGCGGAATAGAGTCGGCGCGGGTGAAGGTCGGACCATCCGGCTTTGGTCCCCAGAGTTGCCAGCTCATCCAGCCGATGACACTCAACAGCACGAATGCGACTGCCAGAGTCAACGCATACGGTCGCATCGCTCGCCCCAGCAGCACCAGGTTATAGAGCACGCGCCGCAGGAGCAGGCGCATCAACCGGGCAAAGCGACCAGCAGCGCCGACGCGCGGCGGCGTATGGTAATACGGGTACGGCGACTGGACGGGATACGGCGCCTGAGGCGCCGTCTGCTGAACCGGGGGTTGCGACATATGACGCGGGTCCTGCATAGGTATCACCACATTCCCTGAAACTAACACTTACCCATCGACGGTCGATGTCGTCGTGCCGTTGATATGAATAGACGGAATAGAGCCGCCAGGAGAAAAACCGCAGGTGTGAATGGTTGCTATCGAGATTGGTTAAAGTATACTTGAATAAAGACTGGCGATCAAGACATCTGTATGAAGATACGATGAGAGAGATCGTTCGGATGCCGTGGCGATGCGCCGGATGGCGCTGGCTTGATATGATGGCGCTGGTGATCATCGTCGGGTACACGGCGCTGGCAGTGAGTGCGCAAACGGGGGTGAACGTCGCCGGTCAAGGGCTCGACCCCGTGTGGGCCGGGGTACAGCAACGCCGCACGCTACGGGTGGCGGTCGATCTCGGCTTCTACCCCTTCACCTGGATGGAGGATGGGCAACCCGTCGGATACGACATTGATCTGGCGCGGGCGATTGCGTCGCGTCTCGGCGTTCAGGTTGAATTTGTTCCCAGCGGGCTGGATTCGATCTACGACGACCTGGCGGCGCGGCGCGCCGATGTGGCGATCTCCGCCCTGCCCTATGCACCAGAACTCGGCTGGCGCGCCCGCTTCTCGCAGTTCTACTTCGATGCCGGGCAGATGCTGGTGGTCAGGTCGGATTCATCCATTGCCTCGGAAGCGGATCTCGCCGGTCGTGTGGTTGGCGTGGCGCTCGGTTCCGACGCCGATACTCTGGCGAGGCGCCGCCTGATGGAGGGGACAACGTTCACGTTGCGCCCCGACTACGACGCGCCCGACGAGGCGCTAGCGGCGTTGCAGCGCGGCGAGGTGGACGCTGTGATCGTTGATCATCCGGCGGCGCTGATTGCCATTGCGCATGCGCCGGAACTGCGCGTTGCACAGGCGCTGACCTTTGAGCCATATGTCATCGCCGTCGCGCCGGAGGCGTATCGCCTGCACGAAGCTGTCAATCAGGCGCTTGACGCCCTGCGTGCTGAGGGGTTCTTTGAGGAGGCGCAACGACGGTGGTTCCGGTGAGCGCCGCTTCGTGTGGAACGGTTCTTGTACTCCGCTCTAAGCCAGCGCTGGCGGCGTGATGCCAAACGAATGACAGTTGAGCAGCGCCAGTTCGCGGAGAGGCTCTGTGTGACAGACCACGGCGCCTGAACGCCGTAGACCCTTCGTCTTCGCCTCCTCGCCCCCTTTGGCGCTTGCCTGTCTGCGGTCAGCGAATGGGGAAGCGAATAAGCGAATGGGGTCGAACAGCGTCTGCGCATCGCCTGCCTCGCACCTCTTGCCACGCGCCTCTTGCCTCGGTGGGGTCAACGAATGGGGAAGCGAATAAACGAATGGGTCAGCGAATGAACGAATGTGCGTTGCCCGCCTCTTGCCTCTTGCCGCTCCCCATTCCCTACTCCCTACTCTCCGCAACATCACATCCCCCTCGCGTACCGGATAGCATTCCGAAAGATGATCAACCCATCCCCTTCATTCCGCAACGGCTCGCGCGTCCAGCGCGGATGCTGGTATGGCAGCGCCGCGTTCTCTGGATGGGGCATCAATCCCAGCACATTGCCGCCAGGGTTGCAGATGCCAGCGATGTCATCCTCAGAACCGTTCGGGTTTTCCGGATAGGAGGGCGGCCCGCCATCGGCGGCGACGTAGCGCAGCGCCACCAGACCGGCGGTGCGCAGCGCAGCGAGGGTCGCGGAATTGCGCGTCACAAAGCGCCCTTCGCCATGCGCGACCGGAACCTCAATCGGGCGCTCGATGCCGCGGGTAAAGATGCATACGCTGGCTGGGTCGGCAGCCAGATGCACCCAGCGGCACTCGAAGCGGCCGGAAGCATTGTCGGTGAGTGTTACCTGCTGCGGTGCATCTCGTCCGTCGTCTGGTTGGATCCCGGGCAGAATGCCAGCTTTCACCAGCGCCTGGAAGCCGTTGCATATGCCGATAACCGGGCGGCCATCGGCGATGAAGCGTGTGATCTGGTCGCCCAGGCAATGGATCAGATCGACCGCCAGGAGTTTTCCGGCGCCCAGGTGATCGCCGTAGGAAAATCCCCCTGGAACCACCAGCATCGCGTAGTCCATCAGGCGCCGTTCACCGGCGATAAGCCGATTGATATGGACCGTCTCCGGACGCCCTCCCGCAAGCTCGATCGCCAGTGCAGCGTCGGCGTCACGGTTGATGCCAGCAGCGCGAAGAATAAGAACGCGCGGCGTCTTGTTCGTCATCAATCCTTACCCCCAGCGAAACTCGATCTCTACTTCGCCGATTTTGATGCGGTCGCCGGAGCGCAGGTGGTGCTGCTGATGCGGCGGCAGCGGTATTCCGTTCACCAGTGTCCCATTGGTTGAACCCAGATCGACCAGGATGTAGTGGTCGCCGTTGCGGTCGATCATCGCGTGGTGGCGCGATGCGATACCGCGATCGTGCTCCGCCAGGTCGAGTTCCGGGTAGTGGTGCTGGCGCGGGTCGCGGCGACCGATACGCAGCGGTGTGCGTTCAATTTTCTGCTCGAAGGTGCTGCGCGGCGAGGTGACAATCAGGCGCGGCACAGCCAGAGCGGCGCTGAGCGGCGCGCCGCATCCGGCGCAGAAGCGCGCGTTTGGCTTATTGATCCGCCCGCAGCGCGCGCATGGATGACCTTCCGGTGGCGCGACAGGAGGCGAAGGCGGTGCGACGGGTGGAACAACCGGCGCCACTGGCGCCTGCAGGATGGTTTCGACTGAAGGGCGCGCCACAACCGGCGGGATGATCGGCGGCGGCGGAGTGGCGCGTGCAACCGGATCGACAAACGGCGCATCGAGGCAACGGTGGAGCGCCTGCTCGAATTCAAGGGCGCTGCTGTACCGTTGGGAGGGGTCAAGGTTCATCGCTTTGATGATCACCTCCTCAGTGCGCGCATCGACGGACGGGTTAAGCTTGCGGATGCTTCCCTTCGCTGGGGTTTGCAGCGGGATGGGCGGCAGGTTAGTCAGCAGATGGAGCAGCGTTGCGCCAAGCGCATACACATCGGAGCGCGCATCGGTTTGCCCTTTGCCGTACTGTTCCGGCGGCGCATAGCCCGCTGACCCCATGGCAATCGTATCTTTCGCCTTGCGCGCTTTGTACGTCCGCGCAACGCCGAAGTCAATCAGTTTCAGCACCCCCTCCGGCGTCAGCATCACATTTGATGGTTTCAGGTCGCGATAGATGATTGGCGGCGTGCGCGTATGGAGGTAGTGCAGGATGCGCGCCAGTTGAATGCCGTAGCCAATCACCTGCTGTTCGAGCAGTGGCGCATTGGCGTCGCGGATACGGTGTTCAAGCGTCTGACCCGGCACGAACTCCATGATCATCACCGGACGCCCCTGATACTCAAACAGCTCGGCGACGACCGGCAGCCCCGGATGGCTGAGTTTGCTGAGGAGTTCGGCCTCCTGAAAGAAGAGGCGACGATTCTCTTCAAGCTCTGCGGTCGGCAGGTCTTCCGAGGGGCGCATCTCTTTCAATGCCCAGATCGTCGAGTCTGCCAGGCGCAAAACGCGATAGACCGCTCCCATTCCGCCGCGGCCTATCAGTGAGATGATACGATACTCGGCATGCGTACCGTGGATGATCGTTTCTGGCGCGAGCAGGTCAGACATATGGCGCTGCGCATGCGCTCCTTGCAGAGGAACCGCATTCCTGCGCCAATTGTACCACAGGATGCCAGAAAACGGCGCTGTGGTATACTTTACCCAACGTATGGCGATGACATGGCGAGTCGCCGGAGGAGAATTCTATGGCGGGCGAGGTTATCGTTCGCGCGTCGCTGGCGCGCCCGTATCTGGCAGCGGCGACGACGCCGCAGGTTGCATACATGCTGATTGAAGTTACGCCTGGTCAGGTGATGATGCAGGTGCGAGCGCCGGTCAATGTCTGCTTTGTGATCGACCGGAGCGGCTCAATGAAAGGCGAAAAGATCGACCGGGTGCGGCGGGCGACAATTCGTGCGATTGAAATGCTTGACGCCCAGGATGTCGTCTCGGTTGTCATCTTCGATCATCGCACTGAAGTCCTGATCCCCGCTACGCACGTCACTAACCCGGCTGAACTGGTTGATCGCGTCAATCGGGTGCGTGACAGCGGCGGCACCCGGATTGCGCCAGCCGTCGAGGCGGGCCTGCGCGAGATTGACAAAGGACCGCCGCACATGGTGCGCCGCCTTGTCCTGCTCACCGATGGTCAGACGGAGAATGAATCCGACTGTCTGCGACGCGCCGAAGACGCCGGGCGGCGCAATGTGCCGATCACGGCGCTTGGCGTCGGCAAGGACTGGAATGAAGACCTGTTGATCGAGATGGCGAACCGCTCTGGTGGAACTGCCGACTACATCGATCGCCCGGAGAAGATTGTCGATTATTTCCAGAGCACTATTCAGCGCGCGCAGGCGACGACAGTACAGAATGCGAACCTGACGCTGCGGTTTGTGCAGGGGGTGCTGCCGCGCGCAGTGTGGCAGGTCTACCCGCTGATCAACAACCTTGGCTACCGTCCGATCTCCGACCGTGATGTGAGCGTGCCGCTTGGCGAGCTGGAGACCGGCAGCGGACGCACCCTGCTCGTCGAAGTGCTGGTCGAACCGCGCCCGGCTGGCGAGTATCGGATTGCGCAGGCAGAGGTGAGCTACGATATCCCGCTCCTGAACCTGCAGGGCGAAAAGAGCCGCGCTGACATCATGCTCACATTTACCACTAATGCGAGCCTCGCTGCTCAGGTCAACGCCAACGTGATGAATATCGTCGAAAAAGTCAGCGCCTTCAAGTTGCAAACGCGCGCCCTGCAGGATCTGGCTGCCGGTGATGTGGCGGGAGCGACGCAGAAGCTGCAGAGCGCCGTGACCCGCCTGCTTAACCAGGGTGAAGTCGAACTGGCGCAGACCATGCAACGCGAGATTCAGCACCTCCAGCAGACCGGTAAACTCTCCAGCGAAGGGCAGAAGACGATCAAGTTCGGTGTGCAGAAGACGGTGCGGTTGAGTGATATCAAGAATGAGGAGTAGGACCCATGGAGGCGGGATGAAACGGATAGTTGCGACGAAAGACCGCGAACGGCGTGGCGCCGTCGAGGCCCCGGCGTGAGCGATGCGTGTTGTATTCCATCTCCCACAACCAGTGCATATAGCGCCGTTCTTCGGAACTCGTGAATTCCTGGCGCCGGAAGCATTCTGCGTTATCCGTGCGATTGCTCCGCTCGATTATACCGTTACGCCACGGCGAGCGGCGCGGGATGCGCACGTGCTGCAATCCCAACGCCTCCACGGTGCACTCGAAGGTCGTTTTCCGCTCCGGATGGGCTGTGTAGTCCATCGTGAACACCATGGCATTATCCGTCACCACCAGGTGAAACGGCGGCAAGCGATCCCGCGCCCGTCGCAGCGTTGCGGCGACCCGTCGGCTCGACAGGCGCGGATGGATTTCCGAGTGCTTCACGCGGGTGCGCAGATGGATCAGGCTGATCGTGTATTCGCGCGCTGCCCGCGAATCGCGGGCAGTTCCTGAATGTCCAGCTACCCGATGCCGTCCAACCGGGATCGCCTGACGCTGCCGTTTTTTTCCGGGCGCTGCGTCAGGCCGGCAGCTTTCAGGATGCGCCACACCGTTGCTGCATTGGCAGTGGGGAACCGCGCGCGCACCTCGTGCGCGATTCGTTTGGGCCCGGGGCGGGGATGGGCCTGGCGCGCGGCGAGCACGGCAGCGCGATAGGCGTCGGTCACCACGCGGCGCCGGTTGGTGCGTGGCCCGCCGGGGCGATCTGCCGTATCCGTCCGTCCAATCCAGCGCTGGACGGTGCGCCGATGCACGCCGAACATGCGCGCTAACGCCGATTGGCGCATCCCTTGACGATGCAGTCGTTGGACCCGCGCGCGCTGCACGCTGGTCAAGGCCGCTTTCGGGTGATAGTTCATTGAAACGCCTGCCTTACTTCGTCAGAACACGCACTCAGGGTGCGCTAACATACTGTAACGCTACACCTAACCCCTAACCCCCAACACCACCCGCTGCACCAGGTCAATTGCAGGCGTCGGAATGAAGCCCAGGACCAGCACGCCCAGCGTCGCCAGCGCGAGACCCACCTGCAGGGCGCGGTCCATCGGCAGTGGCGCCTCGCGCGCCGGTTCTGCCATGAACATCTGCGCAACGATGCGGAGATAGTAGAACGCTGCAATGGCAGCAATGATGACGCCGATCACCGTGATCCAGCCCATGCCCGCCAGCCAGGCGGCAGTGAAGACGTACAACTTCCCCCAGAAACCGGCGGTCGGCGGGATGCCAGCCAGCGAGAGCATGCACACTGCCATGGCAACCGCCAGCCAGGGACGCCGGTTCCACAGTCCTGCCAGGTCGCTCATGTCCCACGCCGCTTCGCCGCGATGCTCGAGCGCAATCAGCACGCCGAACGCGCCAAGGTTGGTGAAGGTGTATGCAATCAGGTACAGCAGGACGCTTTCAACGCCGCGTTGCCCGGCGACGCCGCCCGTCGCGCCGGCGGCAATCACGCCGAACAGGATATACCCGGCGTGCCCGACGCTCGAATACGCCAGCATGCGCTTGACGTTGCGCTGCGTCAGCGCGCCAATGTTGCCGACCGCCAGCGTCACGATCGCCAGCGCCGCCAGCACCGGCGCCCAGATCCGCCATTCGCCCGCCAGCGCCTCGACCAGGAACCGCAGCAGTGCGGCAAACCCCGCCGCCTTGCTGCCGACCGAGAGCAGTCCAGCGATCGGCGTCGGCGCGCCTTCGTAGACATCCGGCGCCCACATATGGAACGGCGCCATAGCAACCTTATAGCCGAAGCCGACGACAACCAGCGCCGCACCAGCCAGCAGGTAGGTGCGTTCTTCGAGCGTCAACGCCTGTCGTGCCAGCGTCTCGCCGATAGCGCGCAGGTTCATGCTGCCAGTCGCTCCGTACAGCAGCGCAATGCCGAAGACGACGAACCCGCCAGCAAATGCGCCGATCAGCAGGTATTTCATCCCCGCTTCTTCCGAGGCGTTGCGCGGGTAGGCGAAGCCTGTGAGTACATACAGTACAATCGACAGCAGTTCCAGCCCCAGGAAGAGAATGATCAGATCCGCCCCCTGCGCCAGCAGCATCATACCGCCGGTGGCGAACAGCACCAGCACGTAATACTCGCTCCGCTCAATCCCCTGGCGCGGCAGATAGTCGAGCGACAGCACGATGGTGATGGCAGCCGCTGCCAGAAACAGCCAGTTCAGCGTCAGACCATAGGCGTCCAGCCGCAGCATGCCGCTGAAGGTTTCGGCATTGACGCCCCATAGCGGAACGCCAGCCGCCGCTGCGACGATCGCTCCCGCAATCGCCAGGTACCCGACAATCCGGGTGCGCGAACGCGGCACGAACAGTGCGATGACCAGCAACACCGACGCCCAGCCGAAGATAATGCTGAGTTGCGCCGCCACACGCCAGTCAATTGGAGGTATGGTGATTTCGGTCATCTGTATGCTATTCCACGTCGAAAACGCGACGTTCAACGACTCGCCAGAAACGGCAGCGTTCCATGCGCAATCTGCGTCACTGACTGCTGCATTGGTCCAAACAGCAGATTAGGATACAGCCCGAACACAACCACCGGCGCCGCCAGGACAACGAGCAACGCCAGTTCACGCGGGCGCACATCGGGCGCCTGCGCCAGTTCCGGCGGGGTCTCACCCATGAACGCTGTCCGATACATGTGCAGCAGATAGACTGCCGCCAGCACCACCCCCAGAATGGCAGGCAGCGCGTAGCGCCAGCCCAGGCCCGGCGAGCGCCATGAACCCTGTAGCACGGCGAATTCGCTGATAAAACCGTTCAGACCAGGCAGACCAATCGAACCAAGCGCCAGCAGGAGCGTCAGGCTGCCGAGCCACGGCGTCGCTTTCCACAATCCGCCGAACGACTTCAGTTCGCGCGAACCGCGCCGCGCCGCGATCATGCCCACCACCAGGAACAGTGCGCCGGTCGTCAGGGCGCTGTTGACCATGTGCGCCACTGCACCCGCGATTCCCTGCGCATTCAGGGCAAAAATGCCCAGCACAATCAATCCCAGGTGGCTGACCGAGGCATACGCCAGCAGGCGCTTCATATCGGTCTGCTGATACGCAATCCATGCCGCGTACAGAATGCCGATGACCGCCAGCACGCCGACCGCTGGCGCCGCCCAGGCGGCGGTCGCCGGGAAGAGTTGCACATTGAAGCGGATCAAACCATACGCGCCAATTTTGATCAGCAACCCGATGACATCGACCACGCCTGACGACGGCGCTTCGGCGTGGGCGGTCGTCATCCAGGTGTGGAAGGGCCAGATCGGCGCCTTGACTGCGAAGCCAATAAAGAACAGGCCAAAGATGAGTCGTTCAGCGCCTGCGTCGAGTCGCAGCGCGCCGAGTTGCAGGCTTGCCAGGATCGCCGCCGTGTCGAAGGTGTAGACGCCGGTCGCCTGCCCGTGGAGCAGGTACAACCCGATGATCCCCAGCAGCAGGAAGACCGAGCCGCTGAAGGTGTAAGCAAAGAACTTGATCGCAGCGTAGCGCCGTTCCGCACCGCCCCAGATGCCGATCAGCAGCGCCGTGGGAACCAGCGTGAACTCGAAGAAGACATAGAAGAGCAGCATATCCTGCGCCGTGAAGACGCCGAACAAACCGCTTGCCAGGAACAGCACCAGCGCATGAAACGCGCGCTCCTGGCGTTCCACCGTTCCCCAACTTGCCGCCAGCGCCACCGGCGTCAGGAAAGCGGTCAACAATACCAGCCACAGACTGATGCCATCGACCGAGACAGTATAGCTGATGCCCCAGGACGGCACCCACGCCACGCTTTCAACGAGTTGAAAACCGGCGCGCGCGGGATCGAAGCGAAATGCCACGCCAATCGCAGCAGCCAGCGCCAGCAAGGCGGCGCCGAGCGACACGCTGCGCTGTGCAGCAACGTTTTCGCGCGGCAATGCCAGCACCGCCAGCGCCCCCAGCGCTGGCAACCAGATCATGATTGATAGAAGTGGAACGCCGTTCATAGATGCTAACCACGCAACGCGAAGAACGCGACCACAATGATCACACCAGCCAGAAACATCAGGGCATACATGCGAACATATCCGCTTTGCAGCAGGCGCAGTCCCCGCGCCAGCCGGACCAGTCCGCGCGCCGTACCATCGACGAGCACCCCATCGATCCCCTCACGGTCGACCACCTGGTTGAGGAACACCGATGCTGCGCGGTAAGGGCGGACAAAAACGCGCTGGTAGAGCCAGTCGAGACCCCAGCCAATCTCCATGCCGCGCCACAGATCGCCGAGGTAACGGAATGCCGGATCTTCCTTGCCGATACGGATGCGCGGCTCCAGGTCGCGGGCATAGATTTTCCATCCCAGATACCCGGCGCCAGCGCTCACCAGCGTCGTAATCGTTGCAAGAATGCCCATCCCGAGGGTATAGACGACCTCCGGTTCCTGGAGCACCGGGCGCAGATAACTATTCAGCCAGTGCAAGCCAGGGAAATTGATCAGCCCCCCGACGATCGCGCCGCCAGCCAGTGCGACCATGGGCCAGCGCATCGTGCCGCCGCTCTCGTGTGCGTGTATTGCAGGGTCGCGCGGTCGTCCGAAGAAGATCATGCCAATCTGACGGCCCATGTAGAATGCCGTGATCGCCGATGTCAGGATCAGGATAATCGCTGCCAGCGGGCTGCGGGCGTCAAACCAGGCGTGCGCAATAATTTCGTCCTTGCTCCAGAACCCTGCCAGCGGGAAAATGCCGCTCAGCGCCAGGGCGCCGATGAGATACAGGCGGAACGTGGTCGGCAGGTCGTCGCGCAACCCGCCCATCCGCCGCATATCCTGGTGACCGCCGATTCCGTGAATGACCGAGCCAGCCGCCAGGAAAAGCAGCGCCTTGAACAGACCATGGGTGAGCAGGTGATACATGCCTGCGACATACGCTCCCATACCCACGGCTGCGACCATGTAGCCGAGTTGCGAGATTGTCGAGTATGCCAGCACACGCTTGATATCGAGCTGCGCCACAGCAGCCGTCGCGCCAATGAATGCGGTCATCACGCCGATTACCAGCACCCACGGCGCCGCTGACGCAAATTGATCGAACAGCGTATGGTTGCGCACGATCAGGTAGACCCCGGAGGTCACCATCGTGGCTGCGTGGATCAGCGCCGACACCGGCGTGGGACCGGCCATTGCATCAGGTAACCAGGTGTAGAGTGGAAATTGCGCCGATTTGCCGGTCACGGCGGCCAGCATGAGCAGGGTGATTCCCGCAATGAGCGGCAGTTGCCCGAAAGCGCCAAGATCGACTGTTTCACCTGCGACGATGATTGCCTCGTCGAGGTAGCCGCTGATGCCGAGTTGAGGGTTATCGTAGAACGACAGCGTGCCAAAGTTGGTAAAGATTGCAAACAGCGCCGCCAGCATCGCTGCATCGCCGATGCGGTTAACGACGAAGGCCTTCACAGCGGCATCGGAAGGGTTGATGCCCGGCGGAACAGAGCGGCGGTCGAAATAGTGCCCGATGAGCAGGAACGAGCACAACCCGACGCCTTCCCAGCCGAGGAACAGTAGCAGCAGATTATCCGCCATCACCAGCATCAGCATGGCGAAGACGAACAGGTTCATGAAGGCGAAGAAACGCACCGGGCGCACATCACCGTGCATGTAGCCGATGGAATAGACGTGGATCAGTCCGCCGACGCCGGTGATCAACAGCGCCATGACGGCGGTGAGCGGATCAAACAGCAGCCCGAACGCCACACGGAAATCGGCGATGCTGATCCATTCCCACAGCGTCCAGGTCAATCGCTTGGCATCAGCAGGCGCACGTTCGAGCATCACGATCGCCACGATCGTGGCAACGAACGACAACCCGACCATGACGGAGGCCAGGATGCCAGCGTCGCGTTCCCGGCGCACCACCAGTGCGTTGAGCAGAAAACCGAGGAGTGGAAACGCGGGTATCAGCCAGATGATCCAGTTCATCGCAGGATGTATCCTGTCAGGCGAGAGGCGAGAAGCGAGAGACGAGAGGCACGAAGCGAGAGGCGCAGGTTCTCGTTCTCACGCTGGCGCTCTCCGCACCATTCAGCCTTTCAACGCATTAATTTCATCCACATCGGTTGTGTGCTTGGTGCGGAAGATCGCCACCAGCAACGCCAGACCGACGGCAACCTCCGCAGCCGCCACGACAATGACGAAGAAGACAACGATCTGCCCGGCGACATCCTGCCGCGCCATAGCGAAGGTCACCAGCGCCAGATTGGCCGAATTCAGCATCAACTCGACCGACATGAAGAGAACCAGCGCATTGCGCCGCGTAATGACGCCGACCACGCCAAGTGTGAAGAGCAGGGCGCTTAGCAGAATATAGTAACTCGTCGGCACCATAGAAGATTTCTACGTGTCATCAGACGATGAGCGCCATATGTGGAGTTTGAACAAATATTCCGCTATCCGCTCATCCGCCCGGCGCCTGAAGTCGCCGTCTACGGTTGCAAAGCCCGCCTTCGCGGGCTGCACTGGGCGATATCGGATTATTTTCTCAAACTCCAAATGAGCGCCTGGATCGACTCCCTAACCCTAACCCTTAACCCCTAACCCCTAACCCTTAACCCCTAACCTCCACTCCCTGCGTGGTTCGACATATGCAACACCACCACGCCAACAATTGCCGCCAGCAGCAGAAACGCTGTAATTTCAAACGGCAGCAGATATGTTGTGAAGAGCGCTTCGGCAATACGTTCAGGCGCGGCAAACTGCTGATCCGCCACCGTCGCCCCGGATGTCGGACCGCGTAGCGCGATATAGCCAATCAGTCCCAGCAGAATCGCTGCCAGCGTTAACCCCAATGGGCGTTGCCAGGCAAACCGTTCGCGGGTGTCCTCCGCGCGCTCAGCGCCAAGGAGCATGACCACAAAGAGGAACAGCACGATGATCGCGCCAGCATACACGATCAACTGAATAGCGAAGAGAAATGGCGCATACAGCAGCACATAGAGGACTGAAATGGCGACGAAGTTGATGAGTAGAAAGATAGCGCTATGAATAGCGTTTGGGCTGAGCAGCATCGCCACTGCGCCGGTAATTGCGACGGCCGCCGTGATCAGGAAAATGATAAGTTCCATGGCTGCCTCGTCATTACAGGTCAATCTGCGCTGGCGGACTCGGACGGCGGTTCAACTGCTGCAAAATCGGCGGAATCTCGCCATGCCCCTTGTCCGGCGGAACCAGAAGATCCTCCTTGGTCAGGATCGAACTCCGACGATCGTAGAACGAGAGTTCATACTGGTGTTCGAGCACGATAGCGTTCGTCGGGCAGGCGTCTTCACAGTACCCGCAGAAAATGCAGCGCAGCATGTTGATTTCGTAGCGCGCTGCGTAGCGTTCGCCCGGCGAATGCGGCGCCGCCGGATCATTCTCCGCCGGCACGACCAGAATAGCGTCCGCCGGGCAGGCTGCCGCGCACAGCGAACAGCCGATGCAGCGCTCCATGCCGTTGGCGAAGCGCTTCAGTTGATGCCGTCCGCGGAACCGTTCCCGCACCGGACGCTTGACTTCCGGGTATTCAACCGTTACCGGCTTGCGGAACAGGTATCGGAGCGTGGTGCCGAGGCCTTTGAAAATGGCACCGATCATAGCATGCGTCTCATTTCACTAGAAAGCGTTCCAATCGCTGTATAACGATCCGCACCATCAGGCGCTGATCTCCACCAGTTTTACTGTGCGCTTCTCCTTCCCCGGTCTGCCGACAGCAGCCGTCACTGCCAGAATGATGACGCCGACGACCAGGCCGATGATAGCAGTAAGGGTCGGAGCGTCCGGCAGCAGAACATTGAGCACGGCAGTAATGGCGACATTGATGAGCGAGAGCGGCAGCAACACTTTCCAGCCCAGGTTCATCAGTTGATCATAGCGCACCCGCGGCAGCGTGGCGCGGATCCAGACCGAAACGAACGACAGCAGCAGCACCTTGAGCAAGAACGCGCCGAGCGACGTCAATCCGAGCACGGCATTGCCGACATTGGCGCCGTACTGTTGAGTCACGAACAGCGTTAGCGTCTGCAAGCCAGGGAACTGCCAGCCTCCCAGGAAGAGAACGACGGCAATCGCGTTCATCGCCACCAGCTTGACATATTCCGACATGAAGAACAGCGCAAATTTCATTGAGCTGTACTCGGTGTTGTACCCGCCGACAAGTTCCTGCTCGGCTTCGACCAGGTCGAACGGCGCACGCACGACTTCGGCGGTGGCAGCGATGATGAACACCACGAATCCCAGGAATTGCGGCACGATATTCCACATCTGCGTCTGCCGCTCGATGATGTCTGCCGTGCTGAAGCTTTGCGCCTGCATCACCGCGCCCAGGACGGTCAATCCAAGTGCGAGTTCATAGGAGATGACCTGCGCCGAGGCGCGGATGCCCCCGAGCATCGAATACTTGTTGTTCGACGCCCATCCTGCGATGGCGATGCCATACACCCCGACCGACGTGACTGCCAGCAGGTAGAGCACGCCGACATTGATTTCGGCGAGTTGCAACCAGTTGCCGCCCTGCCCATCGGGCCACATGCCGACCGGAATGGTCGCCCAGATGATAATCGCAGGAATGAGGGCAAAGGCTGGCGAAACCAGATAGACCCAGCGGTCCGCCAGCAGCGGTGTGACATCTTCCTTGAAAAACAACTTCACTGCATCGGCGAGCGGTTGCAGGAACCCTCCCGGTCCAGCGCGGTTCGGTCCGACCCGGTTCTGCAGGCGCGCCAGCGTGCGTCGCTCAAACAGCGTGAAGTAGGCGAAGATCGCCGTTGCCGCCAGCGACAGCACGATGCACTTGATAACGAGAATGACGAGATCGATCCAGGTCATCGCGTTCCTACCGTCTCATCGATATGCGCCATGATTGCAACCCGCGTGAGCGGACCGGTCTGCACTGCACTCAACGGCGCGCCGTTCACATCGGGCGCCAGCGCCAGCCCGCGCGGCACGTTGCGGTCGATCTGCGCAGGCAGCACAGCACTGCCAGCCTCAGACACGATCCGTACCAGGCTGCCAGGCGCGATCTCCAGCGCCGCTGCATCTTCCGCATTCAGAACAAGGTGCGGTGCGACCATGCGCGGCAACAGTTTCGAGTCGCGGCTCCATGCGCGGCCATCGTAGGCGCGCGGCGCCGCCAGCAGGACGAAGGGATGGGCGTCATCCGCAGCCGCCGACGACGGTACGCGCGCGCGTAGCGTAAATGTCGCTTTCGGATTGTCCGCCTCGGCAGCGATCTGAACGCCGACGCCTTCTGTGTTTTCGTAGGAGGTGCCATCATAGAAGATCGCCTCGTTCGGTTGCCGTCCCCACTGCGGCTTGCGCGTCAATCCCAGGCTTTCGTAGGTCGTATCGGCATAGCCGCGCACTGTCGCCGCGATCTCGTCCGCCACATCGCCGGCAACCACATAATCCCACGGATCGGGCAATACCGTTGCTGATCCGGTTTTTGTCGAAGTGCGCGATGCGCTGCGCCCATCCCCCTGACCGTCAGGCGCCGCCGGTTCCACGCCAAAAGCGATCAACGCGCGCGCAATACGTTGCGCCACGTCCCATCCCGCTGGTGTATTGAATTCAGGAATGCGCGCCTGACGGAAGCGCTGCACCCGCCGCTCGGCGTTGGTGAGCGTCCCTTCGCGTCCGGCGATCGACGCCGTCGGCAGCACGACGTCGGCGCGTTGCGCCGTTTCGGTGAGGAAAATATCCTGCACCACCAGGAACTCCAGCGCATCAAGCGCCTCAGCCGCTGCCGGATTGTCGCGCGCCGGGTCCATTCCGGCGATGATCATGCCGCGCAGCCGACCTTCGCGCGCGGCTGCCCACATCTCGCGCGTTTTCAAGCCGCGTTTTTTGCCAGCGCCGGGATGCACGCCCATATCGAGCGCACCGCGAGCATTCGCGCCAGGAATGAGCGGAATAACGCCGTTGTTCGGTCTGCCGACGTGTCCGGTCAATAGCGTCAGGTCGGCGAGCGCATCGATCAGATCCGCCCCGCTTGCCAGCGCCACCCGTCCATAGATGACAATCCCATTATCGGCTTTCGCAAACGCGCGTGCAGCGGCGCGCACAGCGTCTTCTGCCACGCCTGCGGCATCACAGAGCGATGTAACGCTGTGATCGCGCAGTCGCGCTTTCAGTTCGTCGAAACCCTGCACGCGGCGCGTTACGAAGTCGGCAGCGATCAGTTCCTCCTCGATCAGGGTCTTCAGCAATGCCAGCGCAACGAACGCTTCAGCGCCAGCGCGGGGACGAATGACTCGCGCCGGAGTGCGGTCCAGTTTCGTCGGATACGGATTGATAACCGTCAGATCGCCGCCGCGCGCCGCAATGCCCCGCAGCCGCAGCACGTAGAGCGGCGCTTCTTCTTCAGGGTCGGCGCCAACCACCAGCACCGCCGTTCCCGCCCCCAGACCCGACAGGTTGGTTCCTTTACCGACGCCGAGCGTTGCACCGAGATCGACGATCTCCGGTTCTCCCGGTGCGCCGGTCTGGAAGTCGAGGTTCGGTGACTTCAGCACCTGGCGGAACAGTTTCTGGAACAGATAGAGGTCCTCATTCGGCAGGTCAGGGCTTGCCAGCCCGCCAATCGCTGCCGCGCCTGCGTGGGTGCGGATGGCGATCAGTTTCTCGGCGATCAACGTGATCGCCTCATCCCACGTGGCTGGCGTCAGCGCGTCGCCCTTGCGGATGAGCGGCTGGCGCAGGCGCTCCGGGCTTTCGATGAAGCGCATGCCGAACCGCCCTTTGTCACAGATCCAGATTTCATTGACATAATCATTCTCGCGCGGCATGACGCGCATCAGGCGATCGTAGCGCATGTCGAGCGAGATATTGCACCCGACCGGGCAGTGCGGGCAGATGCTGGGGGTCGGGCGCAATTCCCAGACGCGCGCCTTGAAGCGGAAATCGGCGGTCGTCAATGCGCCGACCGGGCAGATGTCGGTGGTGTTGCCGGAGAACTTCGAGTCGAACGGCGGATCGGACTTCGAGATAATCTCCCAGGCGCGCCCGCGATTATCGAAGCCAAGCACCGGGTCGCCAGCGATGTCATCCTGGAAGCGCACGCACCGCGAGCAGAGGATACAGCGTTCGCGGTCGAGGTAGATCAGATCGCCAAGCGGGATTGGTTTCTCAAAGTGAATCTTGTCGGCATAGTCAAAGCGCGACGTGCTCGGACCGAACTGCATCGTCAGGTTTTGCAGCGGGCACTCGCCGCCCTTGTCGCACACCGGGCAATCGAGCGGATGCGAAGTCAGCAGAAATTCCAGTTGCCCCTTCTGCGCAAACCGCACCCGGTCCGTCGTGGTGCGCACCTCCATGCCCTCACTGACCGGCGTGACGCAGCCGGGTTGCAGTTTTCCCATCATCAGCGTCATTACCGGTCTGCCATCCTCACCTGTCACCGTCTGGCGCGTGGCAGGGTCGATCTTCGGCGTCCACACTTCCACCAGGCACATCCGGCACATGCCGACCGGCTTGAGTTTGGGGTGGTAGCAGAAGACCGGGATGGCAACGCCAGCAATCCGCGCCGCATCTACGATGTTCGTTCCGGCAGGGACGGTCACCGTCTGTCCATCGATGACCAGGGTTACATCGGGCATATGCACACCTCTAGCGTCGCGTTACGGCGAGCAGGATATCATACCGCAAAGAAGCGTCCAATTTCGCAGGAAAAACCGGGGAGCAACGGAGAAGTGATCACATCGCCAGGTTGGAGTGTTGCCACGCGCCGGAGCGTCCCGCTTTCGCGGCGGAAGACATCGACCGTCATCGCCTGCCAGTCAACGATCCAGTACTCTGGAACGCCGCGCCGGTCGTAGAGCGCGAGCTTCTTGTCGCGATCGCGCTCTTCGTTGGCTTTGCCAGGCCACACAATCTCCACGATCAGGTCAGGCGCTGCATGGAGTTTGCCATCATTGCCGATCACTTCTGATAGTCGCGCGCGACTGATCCACACCAGATCGGGAGCAACCGCTTCATCATCGGCAAAAATCAAGCCAGGCGCCTGAATGGTTCTCCCGGCGCCAGTCGCCAGGCTCCAGCCTCCAAGCGCCACGATGATATTATCGCACGTGATCTGATGGCGCACGTGGGGTTGATGCGTCACGTACAGTTCTCCGTTGATAATCTCATACCGTCCGCCTTCCAGGTGCGGCAGCGTCTCGACAATCTCGACTGTCCAGCGCGTGATGGTTGTCATCGGAGAACCTCAATGAGCCGACATCAACCGGATGTCGCGGTGTCCGTTGCCAGCCTGCGCAATCGCCTGCTCAAACTCGTGCGGGAAGAGACGCAGCGCGCTGCGGATCGGCACAACAGCGCTCTCGCCGAGCAGGCAGAAGCAGTTGCCCGCCATCTGATTGTACACGTCATGCAGGAGCGGAATATCTTCTTTGCGACCGTGACCGTGCATAATGCGGTGCAGCACCTTGACCAGGAAATACGTCCCTTCACGGCACGGCGTACACTTACCGCACGACTCGTGCTTGAAGAACTCGTCCATCTTATACGCCGCCTCAACGGCGCTGACACTCTCGTCAAGAACAATCACGCCGCCGGATCCGAGCATGCTCCCCTTCGCTGCCAGCGCCTCGTAATCCAGCGTCACATCGAGATCGTCAGCAGTGAGCCAGCCGGCTGAAGCGCCGCCGGGAACGATGATTTTAACATTGCGGTTGCTGCGCATACCCTGGCAATAGTCGGGAGAAAAGATCAGTTCACGCAGCGGTATGCCGAACGGCGCCTCGTAGTTGCCGGGGCGCTTCACGTGACCGGAGACCGAGAAGACCTTCGTGCCCGGGCTTTTCTCGGTGCCGAACTGACGATACCAGGCAGCGCCGTGACGCACGATCATCGGCACGTTCGTCAGCGTCTCAACGTTGTTAATGATCGTGGGTTTGCCGTACAGACCATAGACCGCCGGGAAGGGGGGGCGCAGCCGCGGTTGACCGATTTTCCCCTCGAGCGACTCCATAAGCGCCGTTTCTTCGCCGCAGATGTACGCCCCTGCACCGCGGTGCACATAAATGTCGAGATCGTACCCTTTGCCGAAGATATTCCTGCCCAGGAAGCCCCGCTCGTATGCCTGTGCGATGGCGCGCTCCAGGCGGCGCGCTGCGGCGGCGAACTCGCCGCGGATGTAGATGTACGCCAGGTTGGCTTCGATCGCGTAGGCGGAAATGGCGATCCCCTCAATCAATTGATGCGGATTGCGGTCAATGATCTGATGGTTGTTGAACGTGCCGGGTTCGCTCTCATCGCAGTTGCAGAGCAGGTAGCGCGGATAGACCCCTTTGGGAAGAAACCCCCACTTGACGCCGGTAGGAAAACCGGCGCCGCCGCGCCCGCGCAGCCCGGAGTCTTTCACTGTCTGAACAATATCGGCGGGGGTGCGTTCGGTCACGGCGATGCGAAACGCCTCATAGCCGCCATGTTGCAGGTAGACGTCGAAATCAGCGATGTTTTCGATGTCCAGATCGCGGAGAACGATATGCTCGGCGAGCGGAGACATAGGCAGACAACTCGCTTTCCAGCGCTGACATCGGCATGCGCCCGATATGGCGCATATCTCAGATGTACTCTACCACCACGAGGGCTTTGTGTCAAATGGCACAAAGTTTGCGCTTGTTTGAGGATGGGAGATCTGCCGCGCGTTTCCCTGCGGTATACTACCATGTGCTTTACAGCAGACGCCGTCATACCGGGGATGCCATGAAAATTGCGCTTCTCTCCGAGTCGCCGTCGGTGGCGACCGGTTTTGGGATTCACGCCCGACATCTGACGCGCCTCCTCGCCGAATGGGGCCACGAGACGGTGGTGTTCGGCGTGTGCGCTGCGGATCAGCCATTCGATCCGACGCGCTACCCGTGTCGGATTGTGCCGATGCCGCGCGATCAGAAGGAGGCGCTGCCGCTGCTTCCTGGATTTCTGGCAACGGAGCGACCAGACCTCGTGTTCATCCATTACGATCTCGGCGCTGTCGCCCGCTTTGCTGCCGTGGTACGCTCTGCAGGCTGGTCGGGTCCGATGATCTGCCACTTTGTGATCGACACGATCCCGTTTGATCGCGATCTGATGCAGGTGCTGCGCGACTTCCGCGCCGCGTTGACGCCAACATACGTCGCAGCCAACTACTGCGCGTCGCTCGGCATTCCGAACGTGATCGCGGCGCCGCACCCGGTCGATCCCTGTTTGTTTCGGCCATTGCCGCACCGTGATGCGCTGCGCCGCGCCGCCGGTCTGGAGGGACGCTTCGTCATCGGCGTGTTTGGGCGCAATACCGAACGCAAGCAACAACCGCGCGTGATGATGGCGTTACAGCAGTTGCAGGCGCGCGGTCAGGCGGACGACATCATTGCGTACTTCCACTGCCAGCCGAAGAACGAAGACCCCTGGCTCAGCAGTTGGAACCTGATCCACGTCGCCGACCATCTCGGCGTGTCCGACCTGGTGCTTTTCCCGCAGGGTGATTTTCGGCAACTGGCCGGGATCCCCTATGACGCCGACACGCCTGCCGTCGGGGACGCGCCGCCAGAGCGCCCGACCATTCCAGCGAACTACACGTATGTCGAACGGCTCAACCTGTGCGATCTGCTGGTGAACGTCCCCCACTCTGGCGCATTTGAGCTGGCGCCGCTCGAAGCGGCGCTCTGCGGCGTGCCTTCGGCGGTGACCAACGATCGCAGTGCGATGGCGGAAGTCGTCGGCGATGGGGCGTATCTCCTCGAACCGATCGATAGCTCCATTCACAGTTCGGGCGGATGGCAGCATTTCGTCGGCGCCTGCACGATTGCCGAAGCGATTCTGGAGATCAAGGCAGATGCCAATCTGCGCGCGGAACTGATCCGCAAGGGACGCGCCAATGCGCTGCGCTATACCGAAGAGCCGTTGCGTCGCGGATTGCGGCAGGCGCTCGAACTGGCGTGCGGATAAGGGGGTTGCATAGCAATGGGCGATGTTATTGTTGTTGGTCTAGGCGGGATGGGGAGCGCCGCGGCGTACCATCTGGCGCGTCGCGGTCGGCGGGTGATCGGGCTGGAACGCTTCACGCCCGCGCACAACCGTGGATCGAGTCACGGCAGGTCACGGATCATTCGGCAGGCGTACTTCGAGGATCCGGCGTATGTGCCGTTGCTGCTGCGCGCCTATGAACTCTGGGAAGAACTCCAGCGCACAAGCAGTGAACCGTTGCTGACGATCACCGGCGGATTGATGATCGGTCGGGCGGAGAGCGGGGTCGTCAGCGGCGCACTGCGCAGCGCCCAAATGCACAACCTGCCCCACGAATTCCTCGATGCCAGCGACATCCGCCGACGCTTCCCGCCCTTCAACGTCAGCGATGATGAAGTTGCGCTCTACGAAGCGCGCGCCGGGTTTCTCGACCCCGAAGCGACGATTCGGGCGCACCTCAATCAGGCGGCGCGCCACGGCGCCGATCTGCACTTCAACGAGCCGGTCACTGCCTGGGAAGCGACCTCTGGCGGCGACGTGCGCGTCACCACGCCGCAGGGGGTCTACGAAGCCGAACGCGCCGTCATTGCGCCGGGCGCATGGGCGCCGCGCCTGTTCGCCGATCTGTCGCTGCCGCTGACGGTCGAGCGCCAGGTGCTCTATTGGTTTGAACCGGTCAGCGGGTATGAACCGTTCAGTATTGGACGCTTCCCGATCTACATCTGGGAAGACGCCAGCGGCGATGCGCTCTACGGATTTCCGGCGCAGGACGGACCGCCAGGCGGCGTGAAGGTCGCCTTCTTCTACCGCGGGCATCCGACTGACCCGGATCAGGCGGATCGCACGGTCCACCCGGAGGAGGTTGCGGAAATGCGCGCTGCTCTGGCGCAACGTATTCCTGATCTGAATGGATCGCTTGTGGCGACAGCCACCTGCCTCTATACCCTTACGCCCGATCACCATTTCATTATTGCGCCGCATCCGCGCACACCGCAGGTGATCATCGCGTCGCCCTGTTCGGGTCACGGGTACAAATTCGCCAGCGTGATCGGCGAAATCCTGGCGGACCTGGCAATCGACGGCAGCACCCGCCACCCAATTGCGCTCTTCGATCCGGCGCGCTTCAAACGAGCGAGCGCATAGCTATGCACAGATCACCCCAGGTGGGAGGGTCGCTCAGGTCGGTTGCAGGCAACCCGGCAAGCGCCAGGGTCGCTGCTGCTTCTGCGCGGCTGAGCGGTTGATGATCGAGCGCCGGATCGATCACCGGTTGGTCGGGCGACCCGGCGACGCGCAGCAGCGCGCGAAGGGCGGCAGGAGCGTCGGCGCGGTCCACCGGTTGATCAGGCGCAATGGCGAGCGACGCCGCGCGTGGTCCGTTCCCTTCCAGCGCACCTTCGAGCAGCAGCAGTTGCGTCGGCATGAAATGCGGATGACCGGGAGGAACGTCGATCGCCCATTCCAGCGGCACGCCCTGGTCGAGCAGATGGCGCTGAAAGATGCGCAGCAGCGCTCCTTCCCACACCTCGCGCGGATGCACGCCGCGTGTCAGGCAGAACGCCGCCAGCGCGCCAGCCGCCTCGCCGATGTTCCATTCTACTGGATGGAGGCGGTACGAACCATTCGAGAGGTGGGTCGTGCCGATGTTCTTGCACGCCGCCAGCAGATTCGCCGGACGCTGCGGGATGAGCGCGCCCAGCGGAATCTGGAACGGCAGCGTCGGCGCAAACATGCTGCGCGGGTTTCCCACTGCCGGGTGGAGGTCCATAAAATACCACCCAACGCCGCACGAATCGGGGAAGTGCGCTGCACGCGCCGTCGTGCGCCCGGCAGCCAGAATATCGCTGGCGGTCACACGCCGCAGCGCCCTGATGCGCCGCGACTCGCGGATGTACGGCGCCTTCGACAGACCATCGGCGGTTCCCATGACATCAGGCAGGAGGCGCAGACCAGGGTAACCATACCCGCTGCCGTCATCGCGCGGAACCTCGGTCTGCAGCCAGTAGAGAAATGACAGAGACAGCCGTTTTGCCTCGTCGAGAATTCGCTCGCGCTCTTCGGGAGTCGCGCTGATCAGGTCGGCGTGGTGATAATCGTTCGCATTCCAGTTGATCATCGCAATGTCACGCAACGCGCCGGATGGGTCGAACAGGCGCCCCGACAGCAGACGGCGGTAGGTCCAGAACGGCGGCAACCCGGTCGGTCCGGTCTCGAACACGCGGAACGGGCGCGGCGATCCGTCGGATGCCGTGAGCGTCAGCGTGAACGGTTGCGCGTCGCGCAGACGCTCATACCCTGCCGGTTTCGGAATCGTATGGTCTTCACCAGGGCAGTATTCGACGGCGAAGCAGAACGTGAACCCCTGCACCTCGCCGGGACGCGCCGCTTCCGGCGCATCGGCTTCACCCGTGTCATCGCGCGACTCCGCCCCCGTCACCCATGGCGCACCCACAAGCGGCAGCAGGTCGCCGAGGTCGGTCGCATCGAGAAAGAAGGGCGCTGTGATTGTCACATCTCCATCAGCGCCCGCCACCGTCACGCTGGTGATCGCAT
>JANWXL010000241.1 GCA_025055265.1 Roseiflexus sp. | reverse complement strand
AGACCCGCCCTTACGCATGTTCGGGTGCATGACGTTCATAGCGCATCCGCCGCGTTCGCAATCCGTCTGACAATTCATGCCTGGACCCCGTGCATCAGAAACATTTGACAGATGGTGCAGGTATCGTGTATCCTATAAATACGACAATTACGCAATACGAACGCACTAAATAGCGTTCGTTATTAAGGGATTATCAAGCGTGGCGCTGAGTCGCAACATACGGAATACGAACGACTATTGCAACTGGTGTACACGACGTATGCCAGCGTGTACTGGTCTGATTCGTATTCCGATTGGCAGGCGATGCGTCGCGCGTTCCTCACGGGTGGTGCTCGCCGCGAGCGCCGCTGATGTCATACGCGCTCGAGCGTAGGGTCATTCCCCCTCGCCAGAGCGCAATCGGTCGGAGCAGGCTTTGCAGCTTCTGGAAAGGGGGAATGGCTTGGGGCAACGAGTTCTCGTTCTCAACGCAAGCTACGAGCCGCTGCAATTCATCTCAGTGCGTCGCGCGATTGTCCTCCTGCTGCAAGACAAGGCTGAGCTGGTCGAAGCAGCCGAGCAACGCCTTCGCGCGCGCGGCGTCTCCTTCGAAGTGCCGCTGGTGATCCGGCTGGTGCGATACATCCGTATTCCGCGTCGTATGCGCCTGCCCTGCTCGCGCCGCAGCATCCTGATGCGCGACCGCGAGACGTGCCAGTACTGCGGCGCGCAGCCGGGTCGTGCGCATCTCACCGTCGATCACGTGATCCCGCGTTCGCGCGGCGGCGAGACGACCTGGGAGAATGTGGTGACCGCCTGCCGCGATTGCAACCACCGCAAAGGCGGGCGAACTCCTGAAGAAGCCGGCATGACGCTGCTGACCGTCCCCCGTCAGCCGCAGTATGTGGCTTTCGCTCTGCTTGGCGAACTCGAACGCCACGAAGTGTGGCGTAAATACGCATATGTGTAATCCGCGATAGAACTGTTTGCCGTGTGGAGCAGACTCTTTCTGCTCTGCACGGCGGACGGGCTGCCAACCCCTTTCTGGTAAGTACGGACGATCTGTTCCCCTGCGCTACCTGTTCAGATCTGCGTTCCCTGCCCGCATTTCGTTCTCAGGGTGCTATTGACAACGTGGAGATGTTCGCGCTGAGAAGCGCATCCCTGCGCAACTGACGCGCGGACCGGCTGGTCAGCCGTCGCTGTCGCCGCAGGTATCGACCGATGGCAACCGGGAGGTCTTCGTGCGCGACCTTAATCCGGGACCGGGTGAAAACCTGGTGCTGCACGTGGTGCGGTTGGACGGCGACGGGTTGCGGTCGCTGAGGGTGGCGGGCACAGCGCCCACGTGGTCGGGGGCGGTCCGGCGCCGCAGATCGCACCGGGGGCGTACCGGGTGATGCTGCCGCTGGTGGTGCGGTGATACAATGTAGAGACGTTGCACTGCAACGTCTCTACAATGGTGTTGCAATGCAACGTCTCTCCGTGGCGTTGCGATGCAACGTCTCTGTGTGAACCGATGAACCGATGCGCCGGGTGCGTTACCGACCGATGCGGCGGCCGTCGAACGCCTGAATGGTGATCACGCTCGGTCGTGGCAGACCCTGGCGGTCAGGCCAGGTGCTGATCGGCTTGTCGAACGTGCCGCCCTCACCCGGGTGCTGGATCGCCAGGAAGAGCGTCCGATTGTCGGGAGTGAACTCTGGACCGCACACCTCGCTGCCTGCCACCGACGAGAAGAACTGCTGCACACGCCCGCGTTCCGAACCGGCGACCGGAATGGCGAACAGGCCATCATTCAGCTTGATCGCGCTGGCGGCGCCGTCGGTCGCAACCCAGGCGTTGCCAGCCAGGTCGAAGACGATGTTGTCGGGCGCAGCAATCGGGCTGACCTTGCTCTTGTCGTAGCCAGCGAAGAAGGTCGACTCATCGGTCGGCAGACCCGCCAGGATGAAGATGTTCCAGGTGAAGCGAGTCGCCGCGTGGTTGTTGCCCTCCTCGGTCAGTTCGATAATGTGACCGGCGCGGTTGTTGGCGCGCGGGTTGGCGGCATCGACGGGCGGACCGTTGCCCACGCCGCGCTGGCTGTTGTTCGTCAGGATGATGTAGACCTTCTTGTTGACCGGGTTGGTCTCGATGTCCTCCGGCCGGTCCATCTTCGTTGCGCCGAGCGCATCGGCGGCGTTGCGCGTCTTGATCAGCACATCGCCCTGCGACATGAAGCCGTTGCCCTCATTCAGCGGACCGAAGCCATGCTTGAGCGGCAGCCACTCGCCGGTGCCGTCCGCATTGAAGCGTGCGACATACAGCGTGCCGTCGTCGAGCAGGTTGAAGTTCGCAGCGCGGTTGCGCGGGTTGTAGCGCCCGTTCGAGACGAACTTGTAGACATACTCGCCGCGCGCATCATCGCCGGAGTAGGCTACCACCTGACCGGTCGGCGCGATCACGATTGTCGCCGCCTCGTGGCGGAAGCGTCCCAGCGCCGTGCGCTTCACCGGCACCGAATTGGGGTTGTACGGATCGAACTCGACGATCCAGCCGAAGCGGAAACTCTCGTTCGGCTCCTTGGCAACATCGAAGCGGTCGTGGAAGTTCTCCCACCTGCGCTCGGAGGCGCCGCTCGGTATGCCGTAGCGGCTATGGATCGCCTTGCGATAATCGCTGTTCGGCATTGCTCGCAGGTTGGCGAAGTACTGATGGAAATTCTCTTCCGCCGTCAGCACTGTACCCCACGGCGTCTTGCCGCCAGCGCAATTGTTCAGCGTACCGAGAACGTTGCGTCCGGTCGGATCGGCGTTGGTCTTCATCCATTCGTGATCGGCGGCGGGACCGCTGACCGTCATCGGCGTGTAGCCGGTCAGGCGGCGGTTGTACGGCGAGTTGCGCACCACATTCCAGCGCCCGTCGCGTCCGCGTGCGATTTCGATGACCGACACGCCATGCGCGGCAAGCTCGACATCGACCTGCGTTCGCGTGGGGTTGGGATTTTCAACGTTGTATCCGGGGAACATCAGCTCCGGATTGGTGTACTCGTGGTTCACCACGAGCAGACCGCGCGTCGAGTTATTCGAGTTATACGACGGCAGCGGGAAGTAGCCAACGTAGTCGCAGTTGTAGCCAAACTGCTTCTCCTGCTTCTCCTTCGTCTGCGTCCAGACGTCAAACTCCGGCGCATCGGCAAAGATCGGCTCACCCCAGCGGATGAGCGTGGCCGCGTAGTAGCCGTCTGGCACGGCGATCTCGTCGACTTCCGGCGCAGTTGGCGATACCGGATTGAACTTCGGCGGCAGCGGCGCCGGGCGCGTCTGCGCTGCGGCGACATTAACGTTCATCGCAGTGGCAGCAACTACCAGGCCAGACGTGACGGCTGCGGCTTTGAGAAAGTCACGGCGGCTCAGGCGTTCTTCAAGGATGCTCTCGAATTCCTTACCCTTCCCTTCGACTGACCGGACAATCCATTTGTCCTGCTCGTCGCGTCCACCCATAGGTGACCTCTCCTTCTAGAGTCTGCATTCAGACACGCACTCCAGAGAGCGCAACCATCTGCGCACAGGGTTTGTTCTCGATGTGTTTGCACGTTGCACAGTTCCTGGAGCGGTTATGATTCTAGTGTCTGAGTCAGGGGAATGCAGCGCATCAGACGTAAAGTTTTAGTAAGGTTCTTGTTATACTCGTTAACAAAAGTGAACACTTCTCTTAATATCTTCATCATTTGCGGGTTTCTGGATGTGTGTGAACCTGATGTTCCTCAATGCGTCGCCGCGCGGCGCGTTCACGGTCTGCCAGGACCACCAGGCTATCGATCAATCGGGTCAGCGTAGCGTGAACCGCATTGATCTGGCGGATCTCAGGTTCGAGCAGCCACCAGGCGATGCGACGCCGCAGGCGGTCGATCAACCCGCGTGACGGCTGCGGACGCACCTCCCAGTGGGCATGGAGCGCTGCAAGTTGCTCTGCCAGGTAGGGGTCGCCCTGCGCCACATCAGTGAGCAATGGCAGATCGGCAATGGCGAGGCGACGTTCCTGCAGCGCGCGCTCGATCTGCGCCGCCAGCGGTTCGTCGTCGGCGCCAGGAGTGGCCAGGAAGAAGGGCGGCTCATTCGATGAGCGCATTGGGCGCGAGTCAGGACTGTTCATATTCGTACCTTCACACCATCTTTTCCAGGAAATCCTCAAGAGTTGCATTTGTCTTCTTTTCAAGGCGACACACAGCATCCTGCCAACCAGCGCCAAAGCAGAAGTCTGGCACAGGCGCGCTGGTGCGTTGCATGAGTGCGATGGCGCCAATGCGCACTACCGTAACGAACAGCCCACGTCGCTCCAGTTCGCGCAGCAATTCTTGCTCACGGTTGGCAGTAGCGGTCCCCATGCCATAAATATCGTGAACAATAAATTCAACGGATGGCGGTTGCGGTGCACCGGCAGGATTGACGTAATTGACGCGGACAAAGGGATTGGGAAAAACAAACGCCTGCCTGCGATGCGTCAGGTGCGGATGGAGCGCCTGGCTTGCCGAGACCGCTGAGTCGTGCGGGATGTGCGCGAGCGCATAACGACGGACATATGACCATTCGACATCGCGCACCGACGGAAATAATCCATCCTGTATTCGCAACGGGACCGTCGAAGCCGTCCACGCCGCACCCAGTGTTATGCAGAGCGTACACGCTACAAGCGCTGCACGCGGCGCATGCAACCGGCGCTCGAGCATAATGGCGGCGTCGAGACCCGCATACGACAACAGAGCGAC
>JANWXL010000138.1 GCA_025055265.1 Roseiflexus sp. | reverse complement strand
GCCGCAGGATCGCGTGCCGCTCTACCTGGCAGCCGCCGACGTCCTGGTTGTGCCTGATACGGTCACCGATGTGACCGCCTCGCCGCTCAAATTGTTCGAGTACATGGCGATGGAACGCGCCGTCGTATGTCCCGATCTTCCAGCGCTGCGCGAGATTACCGGCGGTGATGGCGCGCTTCACGTGCCGCGCGGTGATCGCGCAGCGCTGGCTGCGGCGCTTTGCGCGCTGCTCGCCGATCCCGCACAACGGCAGGCGCTGGCGCGACGCGGACGCGAACGGGTGGCGCCGTACACCTACACGCAGCGCGCAGCGCGCCTCATTGCCGTGTGTGAAAGAGTCGCACAAAGGCGTGACCGGGTGTGTGTGGCGGATGTGTGAACATTCGCAAAATAAATAGCCCGCGAAGGCGGGCTTCGCAACCGTAGCCCGCGACTTCAGGCGCCGGACGGATGGGCGGATAGCGGTTTCTAACAAATCATTCCTGTACCCGTTTCATGGCTGCCATTCGATGACGCGCTCATCGATCAGGGTTCCGTCTGCGGCGTACAGGACCAGACGCGACTGCGAGTCGTCATTGGAGAGGAGCAGCCACAGACGTCCATCGGGTGTCCAGCCCCACGCATAGCGCTGTGCGTCGACGGGGCGGATCGGGCGAAGATCACCGCTGTCCGTAGCAACCAGATAGATTGTTCTGACGCACTCCTCGATCTGGCACCCACCGCGCACGTCAAGGAAGGCGATCATCCGTCTGTCTGGCGATATACGCATACCGACAACGTTCATTTGTGGATCGTCAATAATCGCCTGTGGCGTTCCGCCGGTTATTCTCGTTCGATAGACGCCCGCACCATCACTGGTGCGGCGAATATATGCCAGTTGATCAGGTCCCAGGAAAACCGGGTTCGTGACCCATCCTTCCGCCAGCAGGCGCTCATTGCTGCCGTCGGCATTCATCAGATAGAGATCAGGACCGCATTCATCAATGCTCAAATCGGTGCATCCGCGCAGGAACGCAATCTGCTTTCCATCGGGAGACCAGACAGCATCAACTTCGGCGTCCCCGGTGGCAGTCAGGCGCGTCTCAGCCCCGGTTGCTGCATCAATAACGTAGATGTCGTAGTAGCAGGTATTTTGAATACATCCCTGAGCGCTCTCCTTCGTCGAGAACACCAGGAACCGCGAGCCATCAGGCGACCATGCGCCAATCGCGTGTTCTCCTTCAGCGGAAATGATCAGACGCGCTTCGCCGTTGCTGATGAGGTAGACCCGCTGCACCCCCGGACTGCTGACCGACGCTGCCAGTCTGCTCTGGTCAGGAGCAGGCAGCGCCGAGCCATACACATACGCATCCGTTCCTGCCTCGAAGGGAAGGATCACGACATCACGCTCTTCGCCGCGCGCCGGATCGAAGGCGACGACCGTCACCCCTTGCTCTTTCTGCTGGATGCGATAGATGAGGAAAGGCGCCTGCGCCGGGTTGTCGCCAGCGGCAGGCGTCGTCGATGGCGGTACAACGGTCTCCGACGCGGGCGTAACTTGTGGCGGAGCGGGGGTGACGATTATCGGCGATGGGGTGATGCCAGCGGGCATCTCGACTGGAGGAGAAGGCGGTTTCGTCACAGGTCCTGAAGAACCGCACGCAGCAAACAGCATCAGCGCGATGATCGTGAGCGGCCATTTTGAAAACATTCGACGCATGGTTGCCTCCTGATGCATAGCGACGACGTTTCTGTCAATTCCCATTGTATATCAGGGCGCAACTGTGCATATTTTGAGGGTTGTGAGAACCGAGAACCAAGAACCGAGAACCAGGAACCAGGAACGTGGTACACTACCAGTTGTCACGTACCCGCCTTACATTGCAGGAGAAGACAACCATGCGCGCCGTTCGTTTCGCTTCCTTTGGAGAACCTGCTGATGTTCTGACGGTTGAAAATATCCCTGCCCCGGCGCCGGGTCCTGGACAGGTGCTGGTGCGGGTGCAGGTGCGGCCAATCAACCCCTCTGACCTGTTCGTTATTCGCGGATTGTATGGCGCGCTACCGCGGTTGCCTGCCGTTCCCGGCTTTGAAGGCGCTGGCGTCATTGTCGGCGTTGGCGAGGGCGTCACCGACCGCGCTGTCGGACAACGGGTCATTCCGATGGGTGCAGCGGGTCTCTGGCAGGAGTATGTGGTCGTTCCCGCCGCCAGAGCCATCCCGGTTCCTGAACCAATTGGCGATCGCCAGGCCGCGACAGCGCTGGTCAATCCGGCGACTGCATGGCTGATGCTAACCGAGACGCTACGGGTTGAACCCGGCGAGTGGGTGCTGCAAAACGCCGCCAATTCCATTGTCGGGCGACACGTCATCCGGCTGGCGCAACGCCTGAATTTTCACACGATCAACGTCGTACGGCGCCGCGACGTGATGGACGACCTGCGCAAATTGGGAGCGGATGAAATCATCTGCGAGCAGGACGAGAATGTCGTGGCAAGGGTGCATGCCCTGACAGGCGGGAAGGGTGTGCGCTACGCGCTCGATTCGGTCGGCGGCGCGAGCGGCGCGCGCCTGGCGGCGTCGCTGGGCGTCGGCGGGACGATGCTGGTCTATGGCGCGATCGCTGGCGAGCCGCTCGCCATTCACCCGGGAACGCTGCTGTTCCGTAGCGCCTCAATTCGCGGATGGTGGCTGTCGCACTGGTTTCAGAACGCCACGCCGGAACAGGTGCAGACCCTCTTTACAACACTGTTCGGACTGATTGCTGATGGAACGCTCCATACACCAATTGCGGCGGAATATGACCTCGCCGACGTGCGAGAGGCAGTGATTGCCGCCGAGCAGAGGACACGTCCTGGAAAAGTGTTGCTGGTGGGGTGAGACGCAATTGTTGTCATCGAGCACATCACACACGCGCATTTCAACGCCTATCCGCCTGCTTCGGAAGCGGAAGGGGTCGAAATTATCGTCGAGGGTGTCATCGATTTTCTCAAAGCGCTGTTCAGCAATCGCATACTCCTCTATGCAAGTTCACCCGGGGGCGGGAACGGATGGGCGAGGCTTGATGTCGGATCAGGTCCAGACGCTTTTCTTGCCGATGTGCAGTCCGTTGTCGCGGCGCCGCCTCTGCGATATTTTTTGTGGTCTCGCCCGTATAAGGCATCCTGAAACGGATGGTGTCTCAATCGAAGTCTGGCGACTGCGGTGCATACAACGCGGGCGTTTGACCGTATAATACCAGGGAACAGCGCACGGAGGCGCAGGAGGGATGCGGCAACCGCGTCCCTCTTGATGTCTGGCGGTATTCCCTCCGTGCCGGTGCAGAAGCGCCAGGTACGCGCTCCTGCATAGTTCAACGTTTCAGGAGAACAATTGCATGCGCATTGCAATGCTCAGCGTTCATAGCAGCCCGCTCGCTCGCCTGGGAGGCAAGGAGGCAGGGGGCATGAACGTGTATGTTCGTGAATTGAGCCGCGAGTTCGGGCGACGCGGCATTCTGGTCGATATCTTTACCCGTGCTCAGGAACGTCACGCGCCGTCGATCATTCAGATCGACCGGGGGGTGCGGTTGATCCACGTGCGCGCTGGTCCTCCCGCTCCTTATGATAAGAACCATCTACTGGACTACCTCCCAGAGTTTGTTGGTCGAGTGCGTTGTTTTGCCGACGGCGAGGACCTGCACTACGACGTCATCCACAGCCACTACTGGATCTCCGGCGAGGCGGCGCTGGCGCTGCGTCGCAGTTGGGGCGCACCCATCGTGCATATGTTCCACACGCTCGGCGCAATGAAGAATCGGGTGGCGCGCGGCGCCGGGGAACACGAGACCAGGCAGCGGGTCGCTATCGAGGGGCGCATTCTGCGCGAAGCTGACGCGATTGTGGCAGCGACGCCGCTCGACCGGGCGCAGATGGTCTGGCACTACAGCGGCGATGCAACGAAGATCAGGGTTGTGCCAGCCGGGGTCGACCTGCGTCGCTTTCAGCCGCGCGACCTGTCGGCAGCGCGCGAAGCGCTCGATTTGCCGCTGCCGCCGCATCGTGTCGTCCTGCTGGTAGCGCGTATCGAGCCGCTCAAGGGGATCGACGCTCTGATTGAAGCCAGCGCGCTGTTGCTGCAACGGCGCCCTGAGTGGCGCGGCGCACTGACGACGCTGATCGTCGGCGGGGACAGCGAGGAAGATCGCGGTTACTGGAATGCCGAGCAGCGTCGTCTCGATACGATCCGTCAGCAGCTTGGCGTGAGTGACGTCGTTCGCTTTGTCGGGGCGCAGACGCAAGACCGGCTGCCGCTCTACTACGCCGCTGCCGACGTCGTGACCATGCCGTCGCACTACGAGTCGTTCGGGATGGCAGCGCTTGAAGCGCTGGCGTGCGGCAGGCCGGTGATCGCCACGAATGCGGGAGGACCAGCGTTTATTGTGGAAGATGGCGTCAGCGGGTTGTTGACCCCGCCTGCCAATCCCGCGATGCTGGCAAACCACCTTGAGCGTCTGTTGCAGAACGACGAAGAGCGCGCCGCCATGGGCGCCGCTGCGCGAGAACGTGCGTTGCGGTTCGGATGGGAACACGTCGCATGCGATATTCTCAGTGTGTACCGCGATCTCCTGCGGCAGCGCAGTGTCAGGGTGTGGGCGGGGTAAAGCGCAAAGGTTGCAGGTTGAAGGTGAGAAGGTGCAGCAAGGCAAAAGGCAAGGGGCAACAGGTAGAATACCTCTCGTGCAACCGGTTCGATCTCAATCTCGTTCTCGCCGTCCCCGGCGGCATCATGCGCAGCGTGCGACATCGCCCGCGTGGCGCACGCTGGCGATTGTGGCAGGCGCACTGCTGATCGTACTTGGCACGTGCAGCGCACCGCTCGTGACCAGCAGGCTTCAGCAGACAACCGCTCCTTCACCGACGGCGCTTTTGGCAGCGGCAGTCGCACCTGAGTCTACGATTGCCGCCACTGCGACGCTTCGACCGACGCCGACCCCACAGCCGTCGGCGACGCCAGCGCCCCCGCCGACGCCGACACTGATGCCGGGGTCGGGTCCTGGCGCGCCGCCGCTCAGTCCGCTCGGACGAGAAATCGACACGTACCTGACCGGACTCACGAGCAGCGGGCAGTTTCAGGGGGCAGTGCTTGTCGCGCAGAATGGCGAGGTGGTGATTGCGCGGGGGTATGGCAACGCCGATGACAACGTTCCCAATACGGCGCAGACGCGCTTCCGCCTTGCCTCGATCACTAAACAGTTCACCGCCGCTGCCATTCTGGCGTTGCAGCAGGACGGCAAACTGACCGTTGATGACGCGATTTGCACCTATCTCGACCGCTGCCCCGACGCCTGGAAACTGCTAACGATCCGCCACCTGCTGACACACACATCCGGGCTAGTCGATTACACTGCCTTCGCCAGTTTCGAGCCGACCGAAATGAACCCTGCAACGCCGCAGGAACTGGTCGAGCGGTTCCGCAACTTTCCGCTCAGTTTCGCGCCGGGCACGCTCTACCACTACTGCAACTCGAATTATGTGCTGCTGGGGCTGATCATTGAGCGGGTGTCGGGCATGGAGTACGCCGACTATCTGGAGCAACGCTTTTTTGCGCCGCTTGGTATGACCAATACGGGGTACGATACCAACCGCGGCACAATTGTCGGCGGCGCGCAGGGATACGTCACTCCCGGCAAGAAATCCGGCTTTCTCGACGCTTCAACCCTCTACGCTTCCGGCGGATTGTACTCGACAGTTGGCGATCTCTTCCGCTGGGATCAGGCGCTCTACACTGAAGAGGCGCTATCGCGCGCGCAACTGGATCAGATGTTCACCCCGGCACTGCGCAATTACGGTTTTGGCTGGAAGATCGAGACTATCGACGGACGGCGACGCATCAGCCATCCTGGCAACATGACAGGCGTCGCCACGTTCTTTGCCCGCTACCCCGACGACCGCGCGACGATTATTGTGCTGGCGAATATGGAGTACGCCAACGCTGAAGGAATTGCCAATTATATCGCTTCGCGCATGTTTGCGTCTCCAGCGACTGCAACCCCGTCAGTCAACCGCTGAAAGAGGCGAATGGGGGCAGCGAATGAACGAATGGCGTCAACGAATGGGGGCAGCGAATGAACGAATGGCGTCAACGAATGGGGGCAGCGAATAAACGAATGCGACAACGAATGGGGGCAGCGAATGAACGAATGGGTCAACGAATGGGGGCAACGAATAAACGAATGGGGGTAACGAATAAACGAATGGGGTAGTGAATGGAGGCAACGAATAAACGAATGCGACAACGAATGGCGTCAACGAATGGGGGCAACGAATGAACGAATGCGACAACGAATGGCGTCAACGAATGGGGGCAACGAATGAACGAATGCGACAACGAATGGGTCAACGAATGGGGGCAACGAATGAACGAATGAGGGCAACGAATAAACGAATGCGACAACGAATGGGTCAACGAATGGGGGCAACGAATAAACGAATGGGGGTAACGAATAAACGGATGCGGCAGCGAAGAAGTGAATGGTTTCCTCTGCGTCCTCTGTGCCTCTGTAGTTCTACTGGCGAATAAATGAATGGCGCCAACGAATATCGTCAACGAATAAACGAATGATTTGCGCTCGCTCGTTTTTTCCTCTCCCTGTATGGTTATGCCGCTCTACAGAACACTTTGCGCTTTTGCGTCTTTGCGTTTGCCTCTCCGAGAAATAATGCAATAGCAGGTTCCTCTTCACTGCGCCCACTCCGAAAGTGGCGACTCGATGACAAGCGTCGCGCCGCTACGCGGGTGCGGCAGTTCGAGCCGCCAGGCATGCAGGTGGTGGTGCTGCACAGCAATGCCACGCCAGGTGGATGGTCCGCCGTATTTGACATCGCCAATGAGCGGATGCCCCAGGAAGGCGAGGTGCAGACGGATTTGATGGGTTCGCCCGGTGAGGGGCGTGGCGCGCACCAGCGCCGCGTCGTCCATCCGCCGGATGACGCTCAGCCGGGTTCGCATGGCTTTGACCGTTCCGCCATGCGGCAGGGTGCGCCCAATGTCTTCGCGCGGAAACACGCGAAAGATGCCGCTCCGTCCGCGCCCGTGCCCGGTTTCGATCTCGATCTCGTCGAACGCGGGCAACCCGGCGCAGAGCGCAAGATAGGTTTTCTGCACCGTTCCCTCGTGAAAGGCGCATTGCAGCGCAGCGTTGACGTCGGGCGTCTTCGAGAGGAGCAGCACGCCAGACGTGTCACGGTCGAGGCAGTGCGCCAGGTGCAACGACGGCGCCGATCCGTCGCGCGCCGCCAGGAAACGCGCCAGCGCTGCGCGTAGATGTCCCTCTACGTCCCACGGCGTCGCCTCTACATACGTGTTTACCGGCTTGTCGAGCGCAATCAGATCGTCATCTTCGTACAAGATCATCTCTGGCATCACGACCGGATCGCGGTAGACTCCGTCGGGCGGGCGCTGCACGACGATAGCAGCGTCGGCAGGCAGTCGCATCTCCGGATCACGAACGCGAACGCCGTTCACCCACACACCGCCGCGCGCGATCAGCCGCGCCGCTTCCGCTGCGTCGCCAAGCACGGCGGTAAGCGCGTCGCGCAATGATGAGCCGGGATGGGTTGAGGAAATGGTTAACGGCACAATCGTCATTCTCCAGCGTTTCCCGGAGAGGTGGGCGCAAAAATGCCAGGGCGCAAAGCGTTGATGAGCATGGGTGCAGCACACCTAATCGATTGGACGTATGTCTCACCAGAAAGCCATCCGGATGATGCAGACGTCTTTGTGTCTTTGTGCCTCTGTGTGCGCTCACAGACAACGTTCTAACGCGGCGTTGATCGACGGGCTGTGCTTTCTTCATGAAGCCGACACGTCCACGTCCGGGTCGACTCCCAGCGCGCGCAGGCGCGCCGCCAGACGCTCGGCGCGCTGGCGTTCCGCCTCGGCGCGCTGGCGTTCCGCCTCAGCGCGCTGGCGTTCCGCCTCGGCGCGCTGCCGCTCGCGCTCCAGTTGCTCCTGCACTTCCACAAAACTCAGGAACGGCCGCCCGTCCGGCAGGTACATCCGCACCTCGTTCCCCTCGCGTCGGAAGGTGATCCCCAGACGCGGGCTGACCCACCCGTCGATTGCCTCGATCACCCGCAACCGTCCCCCCTCGCGCCGCCACCCGCTCAGGTCGCCGCTCTCCGGGTCGTACAGGTAGTACTCCTCCACTCCGTACAGGTCGTAGAACTCGAACTTCGCCGCGATCTCGGTCAGCGTGTTCCCCGGCGACAGCACCTCGAACACCACCTGCGGCGCGATGCCGTCCTCCTCCCACTGGCGGTACGAGCCGCGGTCCCCTTTCGGTCGTCCGAAGACCACCATTGCGTCCGGCGCGCGGCGGATGTCGGGGCGCCCTTCGACCGGATACCAGAGCAGGTCGCCAGCCACGAACACATCGGCGCGGTCGCGGAAGAGCGCGTCGAGGTTGCCCTGGATGGTCACGATGGCGCGAAACTGTTTGGTGTTGTCCGCCATTGGCATCCCGTCGCTGTCGGGGTAGACAATCGGCGCTGCTGCGACCGTCGTACTGCTCATTGCCCACCTCGCTTCTTTGAATTGACTGCGGGCATGATACCACGCGCATGCTGGGTGTGCATATGGGTATACGTGATAGAACACGGACGCGCACGGATTGAGGCGGATCGGTCGATGATGGAATACATCCGTACACATCCGTCGCGATCCGCGACAATCCGTGTGCGATTATTTGCCTCGAGTTCAGGATTGCAAAACCAGAAAGCCCCGGTAGCAACCGGAGCCTTCTGGCGAAGGAGGGGAAGAAAGGGTTGTCTCAAGTATATGATATTCGCTGAAGTTACGCTATCTCACTTTGGTCCTG
>JANWXL010000124.1 GCA_025055265.1 Roseiflexus sp. | reverse complement strand
GCCGGGACAATCACCAGCCACGGGCGGTACGACCAGCTGCCGATGTTTGAGCTGATCATGTTGCCCCAGCTTGGCTGGGGCGGCTGGACGCCGATCCCCAGGTAACTGAGCGATGACTCCAGCACCATGCCGGTTGACAGGCTGAAGGTGATCTGGACGATCACCGGGCCAATCGCGTTCGGCAGCAGGTGGTGTGTTGCGATTCGCCAGCGCGGGATGCCGAGCGTGCGCGCCGCTTCGATGAACTCCTTTTCGCGCAGCGACAGGATCTGACCGCGGATCAGGCGGGCGTAGACCGGCCAGAACACCAGTGAGAGCCCGCCGAAGACGATCACCAGGTCCAGCCAGGTCGTGTCGGCGAACAGCGGGAATCCGGTGCGAGCGTAAACGTCCCTGGCCCAATTGACAACTGGCTGCTTGATGGTCGCGCCGATCAGCGCAGCCAGCAGAATTGACGGGATCGACATGGTGATGTCGGTGATGCGCAGGATGACCGAGTCGAGCCAGCCCGGACCGTAGCTGGCGGCGACGCCGATCAGCAACCCGAGCACGACGCTGATTAGGGTGCTGACCACCGAGACCAGCACAGCGGTGCGCGCCCCCCACAGCACGCGGCTGAACAGGTCGCGCCCAAGCTCGTCGGTGCCGAGCCAGTGCTGCATGCTCGGCATCTTTGCAGTGTTGCGCAGGTTCTGTTCAGTGTACGAATAGGGTGCGATCCATGGTCCGAAGATCGCAGCGAACAGCAGCAGGGCGGTGATCGCCAGGCCGACGAGCGCCAGCCGGTTCCGTATCAGCTTGCGCATCGCGTCGCCCCACAGGCTGCGCTGCGGACGTAGCATGGCCAGGGTTTGCTGGTGGCGATCCCTGATATCATTGATGGTCGTCTGCGCCTGGCTCACGGATCATCCCTCCAGTTTCACTCGCGGATCGAGGAATGGGTAGAGCATATCGACCAGGGTGTTGGTGAGGATCACCAGCACTGCACCGACGATCGTCACCCCCATAATCACCGGGTAGTCGAATTGACGGAATGCCTGCTCCGAAATCGCGCCGAATCCGGGAATAGCAAAGATGCTTTCAAGAAAGATGCTGCCGGTGATCAGCCCTTCGGTGACGAAGCCCATAATCGTCACGATCGGGATCATGGCGTTGCGCAGCACGTGTCGCATAATGATCGTGTAGTCACGCAAGCCCTTGGCGCGCGCAGTGCGGATGTAGTCGTTGCCAAACACATCCAGGACGGCCTGGCGGGTCTGGCGGACGACCACTGCGAGCGGACCGAACATGAGCAGCACCACTGGCAGGATGGCTTTGGAACTGAACAGCCCGTCCCATCCGCGCGGCACCGACATGATCTTCAGTTCGAGCACCAGGATAACCAGCAGCACCGGCGCAAGCACGAACACTGGGACCGTGCGAAGCACCAGCGTCCCACTAACGATCAGGTAGTCAATCCAGGTGTTCTTCTGCACCGCCGCCAGCACGCCGAGCGGGATGCCGATCAGCGCGGTGAGCGCCGCAGCGCCAAGCCCAAGCTGGAATGAGACCGGCAGTGTTTTCGAAATCATTGCCCATACCTCGCGCTGGCCATTGATCGAGCGCCCCCAGTCGCCGACGAGCAATCCCTCGACATAGCGACCAAACTGGACGAGGAACGGTTGGTCCAGACCAAGCTGCGCGCGCATGCGTGCAATATTCTCAGGCGTGTCGAGCCTGGCGGTCTCGTTCGCCGAGAGCATGATCTTGACCGGGTCGAACGGGCTGATGAACGTCAGCCCGTAGGTAATCAACAGCACAGCCAGCAGGGTGGGCAGCGCGAGCGCGATCCGACTGATCAGGTACTTTGCGATCATAGGCGCTCTCCCCGGTTGTGAGCGAGCAGTGCAGGGAGAGCGCCGCCCTCCCTGCAGACCAGCCGCAGCGACCAGCGTCTGTGCCGGATACGCCGCTCAGTGTTTGACGATGTACATATCCAGCAGCGTGTACCAGTTGTTGTCTATGTTGGTGTTGAAGTTCTTCACCCACGGCTTGACGGCGAACTCATAGATTTCCCAGACCATCGGCAACATATAGTAGTTGCTGAGCAGCTTTGCCTCGGCCTCCTGCACCTTCGGACAGAATTGCGGGTCGTCACGCTTCATGACCTTCAACTCGGCAATCAACCTGTCAAGCTTGTCGTCCTTCTTCAGTCCGCCGCCATCGCTGGTATGGTAATTGTAGTGCGCCTCAATGAAGTTTAGCGGGTCAGGAAGGATCGCGCCCATGCTCGTGCGGCGCACCTGCACCTGGTCCTGCTCCTGCCCCCAGGCATCGATCGGTCCAGGCTTGATCTCGACGTTGGTGATGCCGAGGTTGGTCTTCCACTGCTCAGCCATAATCTCCGCCATGCGGGTGTAGTTCGGCGATTGACTTTCAGTGGTGATGCGGATCTTGGGCAACTTGTCAGCGGCGCCGTATCTGGACTTCGCCAGTTCCTCCTTTGCTTTTGCCGGGTCGTAGCCCCAGTCGGGCCAGTTGTTCGGCTTGTAGCAGGGCAGTTCAGGCGTCAGGATGCCGGTCATCACACGATCATTGCGCGATCCTTCCCAGGCCGCCCCGACAGCCGCCTCCCAGTCTACCGCGAAAGCCAGCGCGCGGCGCACGTGGATGTCGTCCATCGGTTCGAGGCTGATCCAGAGCGGGAAGTAGAAGTTGGTCGCATACGGAATCAGGTAGAACTGTTCGGGGTTCTCCTTCCGCAGCGGCTCCCGGATGTTGGTCAGCCACTGGGCAATGTCCACCTCGTTGTTCTTCCACTGCACGAACGAGACGTTCTCGTCGGTGGCTTCCTGCATGACGATGCGAGTGATGGTCGGCTTCTTATCGCCCCACCACTTCGGGTTCTGGACGATCTCGAACTGCTTCTTCTCTATGTCCCATACCTTAACCATGAAGGGACCATTCACCCGCGCCGTGCCATCGGCGGCATAGTTCGGACCCTTGTTGACGTCCTCCATCTTGGCGAAGCCAGTGTTGAACAGCGCCAGCCGGTGGATGAAGATCGGGTCCGGTCCGGTCAGATGGAACTCGAGAGTCTTTTCGTCCTTTACCACCACGCCGGTAAGTTCGGTGCCGGCGCCGTCCATGATCTCCTTTGCGCCCTTGATGATATCAAAGCCGGACAGGGACAGGTAGCACTCCACACAGCGCTTCGGGTCGAGACCGTAGGTCCAGTAGTCCTTAGCCTCCTGGGCTGTCACCGGCGTGCCGTCTGACCAGACGGCGCGCGGGTCGATCTTCACGGTATACACTGTGCCGTCGGCATTCACCTCGTAGCCGGTGGCGAGCCACGGCTGGAGGTTGTTCTTGTTGTCGCGCAGGAACAGCGGCATCCAGATGTGTGCGATGACGGTGCGCCCGAAACGGGCCTCTGCTGCCGGGTCAAGGCGGAAGCTGAGAGCGCGTGCCACGAAGCGCAGAGTCTGATCGGCAGCCAGTTCTTCTTTCACCTCTGGGGTCGGTGCGGGCGTCGGGGTCACGATGACCGGCTTCTCGACGACCTGCGGAACGACAACGGTCTGCGGAACGACGACGGTCTGCACGATGGGCTGGGCGGACGGCGCGCCGCCGCACGCGGCCAGCGCCGAGGCGAGGATGGCCAGTAGCGAGATCAGTCCAAATAGTCGGTTGCCAGTTCTCATGGGTCTTCTCCTGAGCGATCGCGGTTGTTTAACGGCATTTATTCAACACAGGTCAACCTGGCGCAGCGTGTGATCGCCCGGTGCGCCCGCGGCGCGCTGCAGCCTGATGCGGCATAACGTTCAACACCACGGTCATTGCGGTCATCGCATCATAGGCATACTCCTTTCCAGTCCGGCGCCGATCACAGGGCGCCGCTCGCAAGCGGATACGGAAACGGCGCCGGGTCAGCAATCTCGCGCAGATACCAGGCGACAAGATGCTCGACCGACCCTTCGGTTGTCGCATACGGTCCGGGGATGTAGCGACGCGAGGCGACGCCGCGCTGGTTGTTCTCGCAGATGATCTTGTCTTCCTCAGCAGTCACACGCCACAGCCAGCTTACCCGCTCGGGATCATAGTCTCGGCCCGCCACGGCGCCCTCGCGCACCATCCACGTCAGCTCCAGCTCGGTCTCCTGCGGGCTGAGCGGCGTGAAGCGCGAGAGCATCGCGTGGTCGCTGCACGCCAGCAGCCAGATCAGGGGGTACATCTGTATTGCCGTCACAGCGCCATCGTAGGCGGTGAGCCGTCCGAGCAGCGGCGCGACCGGCGCGCCACCCTCGCTCTGGGTCAGGTAGCCGCGCCGGATCGGCGTGCGTTGGATCTGGTGGACGGTCGAGTCGGTGATCGCAACACCGCCGGTGCGCCAGCCCTCACGCGCAGCGATCTGCTCCCACTCGGCGACGAACGCGGCATGGTCACGCGCGCCGCTTCGCGTGTCGAGCGCCCGGCCATAGGACATTACCGAGCAGAACTCAGGGTGGGTGTGGCTGCAGTGATAACACTCAAAGAAGTTCTCGGCGACGATCTTCCAGTTGGCGGCGATGACATGCCGGACGCGATGGGCTGGTTGTGTTCGCGCCAGTTCGTATGGACCAAAGTAGTCAGCGATGTCGTGCGCGATGGTGTCGAAGGGCGGCGGCGTCTCGGCGCAACAGATGAATATCAGCCCCTCAACGACGCGCACGTGGCAGGTCTGTAGCCCGTAGTCAGCGCGGTTGAAGTCCTCCGGCATGTGACGCGCCTGCACCAGCGACCCATCGGCGGCGTAGACCCAGGCGTGGTACGGGCAGACCAGCCGCCGCGCCGTGCCGCGTTCCGTGAGACAGATGCGCGAGCCGCGATGGCGACAGACATTGAACAGCGCGTTCACAGCGCCGGTCTCGCTGCGGATGAGAATAATCGACTCGCCGCCAATCTCGTACAGCATATAATCGCCCGCGTTCGGGATGCTGCTCACGTGGCCAGCGTAGAGCCAGTGGCGCATGAAGATCCGCTCCATGTCGATCTCGAAGATCGCCGGGTCGATGTAGAAGGCGCGATCCAGACCGTATCCCGGTCGCCGGCGCTCGATGAGAGTCTGGACCCACACTGGAAGTTCGTTTGCCATCGCCTGTCCTTTCGTCAATAAACTGGCGCTGTCGCCTGCCCGCTTCGCGCCGGCTCGCGCGCCGCCTCAATGACTCGCAGAGCGACAATCGCGTCGCCGGTGGTGAAGCCGCTCTGCCCCTCACCGCGGATCGCGCTTGCGAACGCCCGCATCAGCGCCAGGCCCTCGGCGCCGTAGCCAGGGAGCTGCGCGAGCGGCATGGCAAAGGTGCGGGTCGGCGCCGCAGCCCACTCCGGGCGTGTGCTGCGGATCGTGCAGGCGCTGGAATCCAGGTCCCAACGCACCCACCCCTCCGCGCCGCGCAGTGCGACTCAGAGCTCGCTCTCGCCAGGGGTCAGGAAGCCGATATGGAGGCTGCCGATCAACCCGCCCTCGAACAGCAGCGATATGGAGTTTGAGAAAATAATTCGGTATCGCCCGGTCCAGCCCGCGAAGGCGGGCTTCGCAACCGTAGCCCGCGACTTCAGGCGCCGGACGAGCGTCCTCGACGTCAATCGCGTCGCCGCCGACGTTGCCCTCGATTGCTGCGACGCGCACGACCTCCGCGCCGGCAAGGTAGCGCATCAGGTCGAACCAGTGGCAACCGAGCCGGTTCAGGATGCCGCCGCGCGTGCGGCACATTGCTGTATGAATTGCTGTCACATCGGCCTGGGCAAATCGCAGCCTCGCCATCTGCGCGCTCCTCAATGGATAGTCAGCACGACGTCGCGCGCCTCAGGCGGCAGTGGCAGCGTCACTGGCCGCATGCCAGCCGCACTGGACAGGTGAAACGCAACGATTGTTTCGAGCGCCGCACGGCCATCCTCGCCGGATGATGTGGGTCGCGCGCCGGTCTCGATGCAGCGGATCAGCTCGCGGTAACCCTCGCGCTCCGCCTCGCCCGGCGTGTCGGGTGTCAGCGCTGGCAACTCGCGCCGCTCCAGCGGGAGCCAGGCCCTTGGAATGCTGCGCGCCTCCTCGTCTCGTGCACGGTGGTCGATCGTCCAGCCAGCCTCGCACAGGGTCAGCCAGCCCTTCGTGCCACAGAAGGTGTAGGCGTTTGGCAACATCACGTTGCTCAGGCAGTCGAGCGCAAGCCGTACCCCGTTCGAGTAGGTGATGAACCCCATCGCGCCCGGATCGCTGGTCAGACGCTCGCGATAAACCGGATGGTCCTCGATGCGCGCGGTGTCGATCCCCGGTACTAACCGCCCGACGACCTCAACCGGCTGACTGTCGATCATGAAGGCGATTGCGTCGAAGAAGTGCGTCCCATTCGAGCCCACACGGCCGCTTGGCCAGTAGACGTAGCCGTGGGTTAGTCGACCGATCACGCCAGCGCGCAACGCCTCGCGCACCTGAAGGATCGGCTTCATCCAGCGCCGCTGATGGCCGATCACCAGCACCGTCCCGGCCGCCGTGCAGTCAGCAATCATCTGATCGGCGTCGGCTAGCGAGCAGGCCATCGGCTTTTCGCAGTAGATCCCGCGCACGCCCATGCGCGTCGCATCACGCGTAATCGCCGCGTGGTGCGGACCAGTGGTACTGAGTATCATGACGTCCGGTCGGACCTCAGCCAGCATACTGAGGTGGTCCGGGTAGCAGGCGACGTCGCCCAGTTCGGAGCGCGCCAGGTCTAACCGCTCAGGCGCCAGGTCTGCAACGGCGACCAACTGCGCCTCCGCCATGCCAGCAACGTAGCGGCCGAGCTGGCGGCCACGCCCGCCACAGCCGACCAGCGCGAAGCGATAGTGGTGTGTGTCAACGGTCATCGTTTCTCACGTTGTAGCGAGCAAAATCCGATCCTGTCGCGCTGATCGCGCTGTCCAGTGTGTCAACGGTCATCGTTTCTCACGTTGTAGCGAGAGTAACGGCGGTTATCGCTTTCAGCAGTGACCCGTTACGCCGACAGCGCCCGAGGTTTAGGGCGGAGAGCATCTAAACCTGCGGCAGAACGTTGCGCTTCGGTCAACGTCCTGAACGTGGGTATGCCCTGCTGGAGACGCCGCACCGTGGGCTTTGACGCGTTCGCCTGACTATCGTATAATGCTGGTCAGACCATCGGACCGCTTCATTGTAGCGAAAAAACCACTGTTTGTCAAGAACAGATCAAAAAGGAGCAGGCTATGAGCAAGGCCGCCGGGCGACGTCCTGATCGCGGATACGCCCTGTATCAGGAAGCCCTTGAACGCATCCCAGGCGGAACGCAGCTGATCAGCCGCCGTCCGCAACTTTACTCACCCGGCCTGACGCCGCCCTACGTCAGTCGCGGCAAGGGTGCGCGCTTCTGGGACCTGGATGGCAATGTGTACCTCGACCTGATGATGTGCGTGGGCGCATCGATCCTCGGCTACGCCGATGACGCGGTGGACGCCGCAGTGGTGGCGCAGATCCGCAACGGCACGGCGTTTAGCGTCAGCAGCCCGCTGGAGGTCGAACTGGCTCGCGAGCTGGCAGCGGTCATTCCCTGCGCCGAGATGGTGCGCTATTGCAAAGGCGGCGGCGAGGCCAACGCAATCGCGGTGCGCATTGCGCGCGGCGTCACCGGGCGCGACAAAGTCCTGTTCTGCGGCTACCACGGCTGGCACGACTGGTATCTGGCGGCCAACCTGGAGAGCGACGAGGCGCTTGACTCGCACCTGCTGCCGGGCATCCGGCCGCAGGGCGTGCCGCAGGGGCTGGCAGGGACGGCGCTGCCGTTCCGCTACAACGACCTCTCATCGCTTGAGGCGCAGCTTGAGCGCCACCGCGGGCAGATCGCATGCATCATCATGGAACCGGCGCGCGGCGCGTCGCTGCCAGCGCCGGGTTTCCTCGAAGGGGTGCGTCGACTTGCCACTGCCCACGGCGCCGTGCTGATCTTCGATGAGGTCGTGACCGGCTTCCGGCTGGCGTTAGGCGGCGCCCAGGAACGCTTCGGCGTCGTGCCGGATATGGCGACGTATGCCAAGGCGATCTCGAACGGCTATGCGATGGGCGCCGTCGCCGGGCGCCGCGAGGTGATGCAGGCCGCGTCCGAGATGTTCATCAGCAGCACCTACTGGTCGGACGCAGTCGGGCTGGCCGCATCACTTGCGACGATCCGCGAACTGCGGCGGCGCGACGTTCCCGCGCGGATCGGCGCGTTTGGGCAGGCGTTCCAGGACCTCTTCAACGGATTGGCACAGGATCATGGCGTCCCACTGTATGCCACCGGACTACCGCAACTGATCGGGATCGGCTACAGGGATCTCGCACCGGAGCTGCGGCGGCCGCTGAAGGACTACTACGTCCAGGAGCTCACCCGTCGCGGCATCTTCGGCTCGCTGAGCGTCAATCCCTGTGCCGCCCACGGCGACGACGAGCTAGCCGAGATCGAGCAGGCGCTGCGCGAGATCTTCCCGCTGTTGCGCGCCGCGCTGCGCGAGGGCGACTGGGAGAGCCGCCTCGTCGCGCGCAGCGTAGATGCGTTTCGCCGTCAGGTCGGCTGACGGTTTGCCCCTCAGGCGTGGATCGGGAGCGCGCCGCTCACGTACTCGCGCTCCCACAGCGCCATGGCGTCGGCGATGAACATATCCAGCGGGCGCGGATCGCCGCTGCGCCGGAGCAGCTCCGGCAGCCACCTGCGCCCAAAGGACACATGCTGGCGCTCGTCAGCCATGTCGTAGGTGACGAACTGCTCCGAGAGCCGGTCGCCGAGGGCCTCGTACTCGCGCTGGCGCTGCTGCCGGTAGCCGAAGACGTGCGCCTCGTTGCCCATCGTGAGCAGGGCGTACTGGGTGACCGGATCGTACTGACTGCGCCAGGCGTAGATACGGGTGTTCTGCGGAAAGGTCGTGTAGTCCAGCCCGTGCCGCGCAAGCCACTCGATTCCGAACCGGCAATGGCGCGTCTCATCGTAGCAGTGGCGCGCGAGGTCGTAAGTAAACTCCCAGGGCATATCAGGCGTGAGGTACAGCACGAGTGCGCATGTCTCGGCAGCCAGCACCTCCTGGGCGTAATTACGAAACTCGTCGAGCCGCTGCCCCGCCCGGTCATCGGCTGCAGGTCGCGCCACTGTGCTCATGTCCAGGCTGAAGCGTGCATCGCGTGCGGCTTCGCGCGGCGCCTCGAACGTCCGTCGACATGCGGGCGCATCTGGCGCCGGCGCACGCGCCTCAAGACCGGTCACGCCACCCGCCGCCGCCAGCAGCGCAGCGATATACGCCTCCCAGTCGCCTGGCGGGTGGGAGGCGAGCGCCGTCTCTGCCCAGGCCAGCTGTGCGCGCTCGTCGAGCAAGATGTGTTGCAAATAGTAGCGCGTTGGCGCGTCCGGATTGGCGAACGTCTGCTCGCAGTGCCATTCGTAGGCTACGACGAGCGCCGGTTTGATCACGCGGAACAGTCCAGCGAGCAGATCTTCGGCGCCCGGCGCGTGGAGCGCCTCGCGCATCAACCGCTCGAGCGCCGGGTCATCCGGCAGGCGGAAGGACGGATTCTGCACCTCGCGCAGCCGTAGGTAGAGCTGCTGCACGTGCTGCGCATCCTCCCAGAGCAACCGACCCATGTCCAGCTTTGTTTCCATATGCGCCACTGCTGGCAGCCATCCGGCCAGCGTGCGCACCATCTCGTGTTCGATGAAGCGGTAGCGATTCAGTAACCGCTTGTTCATGCGAAAGTCGATCGACTCGTCCGGCTCGACGATGCGGAGATCCATCCCGTCCCTCCTCACACTTCAATGACGGCGGCGCACGACGTCGCGCTGTGTGACGGTCTTGGCCAGGTACGCTTCAACATCAGCCGGGTCGAAGCGGTCCGGCGAAAACGCGCTGACATCGATGCTGGTCCGGCCATCCGCGACATACTCAGCCAGCAGCATGCCAGTCACCGGGTTGTAGGCGAAGCCGCCGGAGTGGAAGGCCACGCCGACAAACAGTCCCGGGAGCCGGCTCACCGGCCCGAGGATCGGCTCGCCATCGCTGGCAAAGGTCAGCAGACCAACCTTCTCGCTCTCCCAGGTCGTCGTCGCCAGCGCTGGCACAAGATTGCTGAACCGCCGGTGCATCTCGTCGGCAATGCCAGCGGGCGCACTGAGCGCCGACATGTGAAAGGCGGCATCGGAAACGCGATACTCCTCGCGGTCGGCGGTCTCCATCCCGGCCAGCAGCCGGCCGCCGTGCGCCGGGCGTATGTAGCCGCCATACGGATTGGCGTTGATCGCCGGGATCGCGACCGGCGCAGCGAGCGGACGGGTGACGTAGCGCTGGTGGACGAATGACTTGACCGGCAGTTGCACCCCCACGCTTCGCAGCAGCACGTTGGTCCAGGCGTACACGGTACAGACAACGGCGTCGGACTCAATCGGTCCGCTGGCTGTCCAGACGCCGTACACCCGCCCGCCTCTTTCAAGCAGTCCTTCAACCTGCACACCTTCGCGGATCTCGACGCCCAGTTGATGCAGACGCTGCACCAGCGCCGGAATGTACTCGTGCGGCTCGCTGTAACCGCCGAGCGGATCGTACAGTCCGATGATGTCGTCCGGCAGGTGCAGCGCGGGCCAGCGCCGACGCATCTCTGGCGCGTCAAGAATCTCGAACGGCGCGCCGAGCCGCTCGTAGAGCGGAAGCAACCGCTCGCGCTCGGGCCAGGATAGGGGATCGAACAGGTTCAGGCAGCCCACATCCTGGAAGCGATAACCGTCGAGTTCCTCAGACAGCTCGCGGTAGAGCGCCAGCGCCTTCTTACGCGCCAGCACCCCTGGTTCGCTCCACAGCAGTCCGGTAATAATTCCTGCGGCCCGGCTGCTCGATCCATCGCCCACCGGACCTTTGTCCAGCACGATTACTCGCCCAAAACGACGGCGCGCCAGGTGGTAGGCGGCGCTCAACCCGGTGACTCCGCCGCCGACGATGATGACGGTTGCACGTGACATGGTTTGCTCCTTCGCTCCTGAACCACATTTGGGTTAATGAGCGACTATATCAACATTATTCACCGTTTTCAGCGAACCTGTATTCCTGGAACCACATTCGGGTTGACGAGCGACGCAGGCGCCTGCCCGCTGAGGAACATCTCCAGTGCAGCCGCAACCTCGCGGTGCAGGGCGGCGCGCGCGTCAGCCGAAGCCGAGCCAAAGTGCGGGGTCAGGATCACCCGGCGCGGGTCGATCCGCAGCAGCGGGTGCGCCGGATCGGGCGGCTCGCTGACCAGCACGTCGAGCGCCGCGCCAAAGATCCGCCCCGCAGCAAGCGCCTCCGTCAGCGCCTCCTCGTCGATCACTCCGCCGCGACTCGTGTTGACGATCATCGCCGTTGGCCGCAGGAGCGCCAGCTCGCGCCGCCCGATCAGACCCTGTGTCGTCGGGGTGAGCGGCACGTGCAACGTGATGATGTCCGCCGCCCGCAGCAGATCATCGAGCGGGAGCGGCTCGATCCCCAGCGCACGGATCGTCTCGTCCGAGAATTGCGGGTCGGCGCCGAGGATGCGCAGCTCGAACGCCGCCATGCGCCGCGCCACAGCCCGCCCGATTCGCCCGAGACCAACCACCCCAAGCGTCAGGGCGCTGAGGCGCCGTACCCGCGGCGTCTCAGCGTGCGCCTCGGACCAGCGTCCGGCGCGCACCTCGCCATCGAGCCAGGGGATGCGGCGAACCAGCGCGAGGATCAGCGCGCACGCGTGGTCGGCCACCTCGGCGACCCCATAGGATGGCGCGTTGGCGACCATGATCCCACGTCTGGTTGCTTCCGCCACATCGACCGTGTCGTAGCCTGTACCATAGCGTATGATCAGGCGACAACGCCGCAACTCGCGCAGGGCCGCCGCCGGGAGCGCCATTGCGCCCGTGTTCAGGATGACTTCGGCATCGCGCAGGGTCCCGTCGCCAAGCACGAACGTCGCCCCGGCCGCCGCAGCCGTTTCTTGCTCAAGCTGGTACGGCGCCAGCTCCGGAATAGGGTCAAGCACCAGTACAGTCGTCACAGGTTGCATCCCCTTGCTCAATCAGAACCGCAATTCGACCGCCTGACCGGTGCGCGACGACTCCCAGGCCGCCTCGACCTGAGCGACCGCCGCACGCCCCTCCTCGCCGCTCACAGTAGGCGGACGACCGTCGAGCACATCGTCTACGAACGCCTGGACCTGAAGGAAAAACGCTTCGAGCCGCTCCGGATCAAGCGGGCGATTGATGTAGTCGATTGGCGGTTGCTCCCAGACCAGATCCCAGCGATCATCGCGGCCGATCAGCAGCTTGCCGTAACCGTCGATGTCAAGAATGCCACGCTCGCCGACGACAATGTAGCGGTGCAGCGAGTCGGGTATGCCGGGACGCGGCAATTCAAACGACATCCACATCTGCGCGACGGCGCCACTCTCATACGAAATTTGGGTCATTGCGTTCCGACGGGTATGCTCCGGCGCGTCGTATGTCATCACATGGCTGAAAATCCGCCGGGGGCGCGAGCCAGCGAAGGCGCTCAGGATATCGAAGTTGTGGCAGCCCATGTCGAGCAGCAGACCGCCATTCTCAGGCTGGTCAGCCCAATGTTTGCCATCGGTCTCAGTCGAGACAAACAGCGAGCGGCCATTGATCATCCGTACTGAACCGATTGCGCCGTCGGCGATCAGTTTGAGCGCGCGCGCCACGCTTCCGCGAAAGCGCAGCGTCTTAATCACCTCCAGCACCACGCCGGCCTCGCGGCAGGCGGCGATCATCGCGTCGCACTCGGCCACGCTGGTCGCCATCGGCTTCTCGACGAGCACATGCTTGCCGGCGCGCGCCGCCGCGATGACCTGCTCGCAGTGCCCGTCGTGCGGGGTGGCGATCAGCACTGCATCAACGTCCGGCCGCGCAAGCAGGGCCGCGTAGCTGGGTTCGCAGGCCACACCGTAGCGCTCAGCCAGCGCTGGGGCGCGCGAACCGCCAGCGACGGCCGTCAGTGTCGCGCGCGTGGTGTAGCGGACGATGCACTCGGCGTAGCTTCCGCCCATGTAGCCAGCGCCGAGCAACCCGAACCGGAGTGCGTCCATGGCTGTCTCCTTCACTGTGTCCTTGCAGCCGGATTACGGCAGCACGACCATGCTGCGATCCACACTCGCCACGCCCGGCCGGCCGAGTTGCGCGAGCGCGGTGTCGATCTCGTCACGCAGAATTTCGAATACCCGGCGCACGCCAGCCTCGCCGTCCACAGCCAGCCCCCACAACACCGGCCGACCAATCAGGACAGCCTGCGCTCCGAGCGCGATCGCCTTGAGCACATCCGTCCCCCGCCGCACGCCACTGTCCAGCAACACCATCGTGCGCCCGGCCACTGCCTCAACAACTTCGGGCAACGCCTCAATGCTCGCCAGTGTGCAATCGATACCCCGCCCGCCATGATTCGAAACGATCAGGCCGTCCACGCCGAGATCCACGGCGCGCGCGGCGTCTTCGCCGGTCATGATTCCCTTCAGGATCAGCGGCAGGTGCGTTACCGAACGTATCCATGCAATGTCATCCCAGGTCGGCGGCATCGAGCGCGCCTTCGCCAGAAATCCGGGCGCGCCCTCAGTCCGCAGCACCTCGTCGTCCATTCCCACGCCGACCAGGTTGCCCAGGCGCAGGCTTGAGGGCAGGCGGAAGCGATTGCGGATATTCCGCTCGCGCCGCGCGTCGTAGTGCCCGCCGTCCACGGTAACAACCAGCGCGCGGCAGCCAGCGGCCTCGGCGCGCCGAATAATTCGTTCCACAACCGGGCGGCTGTCATGGCAGTAGAGCTGAAACCAGATCGGCCCGCTGCTCACGGCCGCTACTTCCTCGATGCTGTAGTGCGCGCCGGTCCCGAAGACCGCAATCGTCCCCATCGCCGCCGCCGCCCGCGCGACTGCCAGCTCGGCATCGGGATGGATCAGCGCATGGTGGCTCATCGGCGCAACCAGCACCGGCAGCGCGACGTCCTGACCCAGAATGTTCACTGCCAGTTCGCGCTGGCGCACGTCCACCAGGACGCGCGGTCGTACGCGGATGCGCCGGAACGCCTCAGTGTTCCATGCCACGGTGCGTTCGTCCTCGGCGCCCCCAGCCAGCCAGTCCCACACATCGCGCGGGAGACGCTCGCGCGCCAGCGCCTCCATATCAGCCAGATTGACCACGTCCATACGCATCTCTCCTGCGGCGTACACTGCTATTCGACAAACTGAAGCGCGTGCAGTCGCGCCCGACGCAGCCAGATCCGCAGCCGGATCGCCTGCCCGGACCACGGTGACACATCCGCATCGCCGTTCCATGTCACGATAGCCTGCGGCGAGTCTCCGATCACCGGGTCGCACTCGGCGAAGGACCGTCCGGGAATCGTAGCGCCATCGGCAGTCGCCAGTTCGAAGCGCGCCTCGCCGGCGAAGCGCGCCCAGACGTTCACCTGGAGCCGGCTGCCAGCGAACACAAGCGGGAAGGTCGAGCACCGGCCCTCGGCAACCGCTTCAAGCGACATCATCCCATCCGGTCTCCATACGGCGCGCCGCAGCAGTCCGTTGTCCGGCGTCGCGCGTCCAACAGGGAAAAGGCTCTGGTTGTGGGTCCAGCGCTTCGGTCCGATCGGCAGCGACCACTCACCTGGACGGATCGCCACCAGTCCGCACCCGGCATAGACGCCGCCCTCGCGCCCGCTCCCCGGCTCGCCAGCGCCGATCACCGGCGCGCGCAGTGGCCGTTCCCAGCGCATGCCGTCGCGGCTGCTCAACAGGTGGACCTCGAGAATGTCGAGCGCGCGGACGTAGTAGGCGGGGAACATGAGATGCGCATCCCCGGTCCCCGGCCAGGGCGTGTAGCTGTTGGTATAGATGTCTGTCCCTGGATCATCGGCGGCTTCGGGCGCCACGATGATCTCAGGTGTGGGCCAGTGCGCGAAGTCCTCGGTTTCGGCGTAGCTGATCGCCCGCCGCCCGTGGAAGCCCGGTGCGTGCGGTTGGTGCGTCCAGCCGCGGAAGTAGCCGATATACCGACCGCGCCGCTCATCGAAGCGGACGACCGTCTGCGTGTCGCTGATGTATGAGTCCAGCAATGGCTTGCGCATAGCCGTCCAGCGCAGTCCATCCGGCGAGGTTGCGCCGAACACCCGGTAGCGCCCGTCCTCACGGCCCATGTGCACGAGTTTGTAGCGCGCCTCGGGCGGCGCCGAGGGGTCCACGAACACTGTCGCGCCGTGCGCGCCGCGACCGAGAGCGGCGTCCAGCCCGTAGACCAGGTTGTTATCGGTCGTACCGCGAAAGTTGAGTATGCCGAGCGACGGCTTCTCCCACGTCACGCCGTCGCGCGACTCAGCCACCGCCAGCATCGCCCGCAAATCGTCGGTGTCGCCGTCCTCCTTTCGGACGTGGGTTTCGTAATAGAGCCGGAAACCGCCGTCGATCTCGAGCAGCGTACAGTAAACGTTGATAAATTCCTCCCAGGGGCGCTCCGGCACAATGAGCGGCGTCGGATCAATCTGGGGCGGATGGACGGTGATTTTCACACCATACGGCATCTCCCAGCTCGTCGGAACGTTGCCTCCCCATGCCACGCCATAGCCTGGATCGATGAGCGCCCAATCGACGAAGACATGCTTCCTGCTGCCCAGCGCAATCGGCATGCGCGCACCTCCTTATGACTGCCCCGTGCGGACGATCCCATCACCCGGTCGCCAATCAATCCCATGTGCAACGACGTTGATCCCGACCGTCGCATTCTCGGTCAGCGCAACCTCCTCAGGAGCAGCGCCGATCGCACGCGCGACCTGCGTGCGAGTCGCTTCCCAGATCTGTGCCAGACGGTCGGCGACATCCGGGCGCGCCGGGCCGCTGGCCTGGAAGCGTAACCAGCGCACCACCTCGTCCACCACCGGCTGCGGCTTGGGTGAACATCCCGACGTCTGGAAGTACACGACCTCGTCGATGCCCGGCAGCAGCCCACGGATGTCGTCCAGCTCGATCTTCATAGAGCAATCCGCACCCACTCAATGCCCATCGCTGTGCTGTCGCCGGCGTAGTAGGCCAGCAGCACATCACCGCCGGGCAGGAGGAGCGGCGCCGGGTGACCAAACGACCACACGCTCATGTCAGCCCAGTAGTCACCGAAGCCGCGCGCACCGCCCATGCCGGACTCGGATCCGTTGCGCCGCCTGTCGTACACATGCAGCTCCTCGTCCAGCCGCCACGTCCGCCCGCCGTCATTGCTTAAGACCGCACGGATGCCGGGCGGATCGTGTCGGTGAACATAGATCGCCAGCAGCCGCCCGTCTGGCAGGAATAGCGGGCTGGCGATCTGGCCGGTGATCCCGGTCGACTCCGGGGAGCTCCAGCGAGTTCCTCCGGCATCACACCAGGCAATGTGGATCGGCGCATCCTGCGCGGCCACCCGGTCATACGTCCAGAATAGCCCCACCAGCGCCCCGGTCGCCGGGTCGATGCTCAGGCGCTGGTCCCAAAACAGCAACCGTCCAGACGGGTCGTGCGCGACGACGCTGTGCCCTGGCCATGTGTGACCGCTATCGAACGAGAGGCGCAGTGCAGCGCGATGCTCGCCATAGCTCGCGTCGCTCCAGTCCTTCCACGACTCATACGGCAGAGCCAGTGTTCCGTCGCGCAGTGTCAGGATCGCTCCTGTTGTCACACACCCGGTGTATGGGGCTGTTGACACCATACGTGGCGCTGACCATGTGGCGCCGTCGGGCGAATCCGTGACGAGGATCTTCGCCGGCAGAAGTCCCTGCGTGTCTGGATTAGCCAGTGGTCGGGACGGGTTGGAGCGGTCAATCGCCGTGATTGCGCCGATCAGTCCGCCGTTTGGCAGCCTGGTGACGCCGAACGCCCGCGCGCGCCACCCTCCCGGCAGAATATCGCCGAAACCACCAAAGATCTCACGCCATGTCCTGCCCTCGTCATCGCTCGCCAGCACGCGCACGTCTTCGTCGGCTGAGTCCTTCGAACTGCCGACGCGAAACGTGGCGAGGACGCGGCCCTCCAGCGTGCGCTCTAGCATCGGGAAGGTGGCGAAGCGCGCTGACGGCGCCGCCTGTGCAGCATCGTAGATCGTCCCACGCTCGATAATCCGCACAGGTTTCCCTTTCGTGACGGCCACCTCATGAATGAGACAGCAAAGTGTGCCGGTTAAGCTGGTTAATCAGCGGTTCGCCAGCGCGAAAACGTTCCAGGTTCTTCAGGAACAGATCGCAGTAATGCGTCCAGTCATCCGGCATTACGCCAGCCATATGCGGCGTGATCGAGACAAGCGGGTGATCCCACGGCGGCGAGTCCGCAGGCAGCGACTCCGAGATCGATCCCTGTGCATCGTGCGCGCCAGCAGGCCAGCACGGTGAAGACCGGCACGTCCGAGCTGAGCGTCTCGCCCATCCAGCGGATCTCCGGCAGCAACTGGCGTCCGTCCGGGTCGATCATCCAGTGCAGTTGCTGGCCGTCGAGCCGCGTCAGAAGCGTGCGCGAGCGATAGCACACCGTCTCGGACCGAAATACGCAGCGCTGATGAGAACCATAGGTGAGATCCGTGGTCAGAGCTCTTGACACGCTCCTGCCAGCATTCCGGATTTGATCAACCCTGGGAGAGATTGTCCGGCGCATTGGACAGTCCCAACCCAACCATACAGCCACCATCGACCCGCAGCACCGGGCAGGTGGTGTTGTCGGCATCCTCGGAGGCTATACACAGCGCTACCCCACGGCCGATCCTGCGCCAGGCGATGATCAGCATAACCCTCCCGTCCAGACGGCCCATCTCAGCCCTCCTTGTCGAGCATATCCAGCTCCCGGCCGCACTGTTGCAGCACACGAGCGAGCGCGAAGTCGCCGCCCCACGGAATAATCTGCGCGCCCAACTCGCGGTAGCGTGTCAGCGCCTCGATCGAGGACGCAGTGATGCCCCAGGCCTTGCCGTGTCGTCTGGCTGCGGCGGCAACCAGCGCGATCGCCTCTTCGAGCGCTGCGGCAGCATCACGACCGGCGGCCGTGTAGCGCAACCCGAGGTCGCCAGGTCCGATGAACAGGCAGTCCACCCCCGGCACTGCCGCAATCTCCTCGACCGCGTCAACAGCCGCCGGAGTCTCGATCTGCACCACCAGAAACGTCTCGCGATTTGCGTCGGCAATGTAGCTGCTATCGGTCCGCCACGCATCGAGCCCGTAGTCGCCATCGAGCCCGGCGCCATCAAGGCCGCGGTTGCCCAGCGGCGGGAACTTGACTGCGTCTACAATCCGACGCACCGTCATAGCATCGTCTACCAGCGGCAGCATCAACCCGGCGGCGCCTTCCTCCAGATAGCGGTACAACTGGCTGTGCTCGCGCGTTGGCGGACGAACCATACAGTCGATATCGCAGGCGTGGCAGTACGCGAGGAGCGCCTGCACCTCCCGATCGCCCATCGTGCGATGCTCAAGATCGAGCCAGATGCCGTCGTAGCCCGCTGCCGCACTGTGGCGAACGAAGAAAGGCAAAAAGTGGCCCATTGATGACATACGCACGAACCGCCCCGCGCGCAGCTTCGCCAGAACTTTGCTTGCTCTCACACGTGTTGACCTCGTGAACTAGGCGTGGTATACTTGTCTGCGTGTAATCATGGTCTGACCAGTAGCAGTGGTAGCCATTATAGTATTTCAGACTTGCAGTGTCAACCCATCTTTCAGACATTAAGCAATGTTACAATCAGCACACTCTCTGTGGTAGAATTCGGATATCACCTGTGTGTCACACTGCGTTAATGGTTTTTGAGAATTCGGTATCACCCAGTCTAGCCCGCGCAGGCGGGCTGCGCAACCGTCGCCCGCGACTTCAGGCGCCGGGCGGGTAGACGGATAACGGAGTAATAATTCAAAAACTATACACGCACCGCTGCACGCTATCAGGCGATGCAACCGCCTGCATCACTTCTGGTTGGCAGTGTAGAGCGTTCATTGTGTAGAGAGGAGATACGTGAAGTCCGAAATCATTTTGGAGCAGCCGCGCAAAGTCACGGTTGTCGAATCAATCGTCGAGCAGATTGTGCGGCAAATCCAGGCAGGCAAACTCAAGCCTGGCGATCGGCTGCCCTCAGAGCGTGAGCTGATCAAAATCCTGCGGGTCAGCCGATCGTCGGTGCGCGAGGCGCTCCAGGGGCTGGCGATGATGGGTCTGATCGAGAGCCGCGCCGGTCAGGGGACATTCGTCAGCGATAAGCTGCACCTGATGGTCCCGGATCTGAGCCATCCGGGCATCTCGGCCCGTTTGCAGCGCGAGATGCGGCTGAAGCTCATTGAGGCGCGCCGGACGGTTGAGTGCGCCGTCGCCCGGCTGGCTGCCGAGCGTGCGACCGATGAGGGCATCGCAAAACTGAACGAAATCCTCGCCCAGTATTGCGAGACGGCGCTGCACGGTTCGTATCAACGCGCGCTGATTGGGCCGCACCACGATTTCCACATCCAGCTGGCTGAGATGACGCAGAATCCGTTTTATCCGCCGGTGGTGGAGACGCTCATACGCGCTATTCCCCCCAGTTTGCGCGAGACGGAGTTCATCGCGCTCGGCGAGCCGGACCCGCGCAAGATTCTGGAGATCGAGGTCGAGATTCACGCCGCTATTGCGTCAGCCGTCGCTGCGCGCGATGGCGAAGGCGCCTGCGCCGCAATGGAGCGCCATATGGACTTTGAGGAGCGCCTGGTCCACAAAGCGCTGAGCGATCCACAGGAGTAGCATGCTGATCGTCGATGCCCACCTGGACCTGGCCTGGAATGCCTTGCAGTGGAACCGCGACCTGCTGCTCCCGGCGCACACGATCCGTGTACTGGAGGCGGCGACGCCGGGCAAAGGACGCGGTCTCGGCGCCGTCGCGCTGCCAGACATGCGCCGCGGACGCATTGCGCTCTGCTTTGCCACGCTGATCGCCCGTTCCACCGGTCGGCCGGCGCCGCACCTGGATTACGGCTCGCCAGCTCAGGCATACGCCGTGGCGCACGGTCAGCTCGCCTACTATCGTGCTCTCGAGCAGATCGGCGCGGTGCGCGTCATCGAAGATGCGTCGGGGCTGCGCGCGCATATTGCCGCCTGGCAATCCTGGGAGAGCAGCTCGCATGGTGAGCCGCCCCCCCTCGGAATAGTCATCAGTATGGAGGGCGCCGATCCGATCCTCACTCCTGACGATCTCGCGGCGTGGCACGCAGCCGGCTTAAGGTTGCTGGGAATCACCCACTACGGTCCGGGACGCTACGCCGGCGGCACCGGCACAGAGGACGGCCTGACTGAGATCGGACGACGGCTGTTGTCCGAGATGGAGCGCCTCGGCATCGCCCTCGATCTGACCCACTGCTCGGACCTGGCTTTCACACAGGCGCTCGAGCGCTTCGGCGGAACGGTGCTCGCCAGCCACCATAACTGCCGCGCGCTCGTGCCGCATCAGCGCCAGTTGACCGACGACCAGATCCGGGCGATCGTGGCGCGCGACGGGGTGATCGGCGTGGCGCTCGACGCCTGGATGATCAGGCCCGGCTGGGTCGTAGGCGACCGCCCCAACCCTGCCAATCCATCAGTGACACTCAGCCACGTCGTCGACCACATCGACCACATCTGCCAGATCGCTGGCAGTGCGCGCCACACGGCGATCGGAAGCGATCTTGACGGCGGCTTCGGGCTCGAACAATCCCCGGCAGACCTTGACACCATCGCAGATCTTCAGCGTCTGCCCGACCTGCTTCTGGCGCGCGGCTACAGTGCAGACGATGTCGCCGCGATCATGCACGGCAACTGGATCCGCCTGCTGGAGCGCTGCTGGAGTTGATGCTCCAGGTGAGGAGATGGACGATGGCGCGCTGGGAGATCACCGACGCCGACCGCGAACTGATTGCCCGCGTGATTGAACCGTTCCTGCCAGACCGGATCTTCGACGCCCATGCGCATCTGTTCGCCCGCGACCATTTCCCGCCTGACGCTGTGCCAGCCTGGCTGGATGGGAATCCAGAGCGCTTCGGACTCTCAGAGTACGACTCGTTCGTCGAGTGGCTCCATCCGGGCGGCCGTACCGTTGGCGGACTGTTCTTCGGCCTGGCTTTCACAGGTGACCGCGCGGCGAACAATACATTCGTCGCTGACGAGATCGCCGCGCAGCGCGCCGTCCGACCGGTCTTTGCTCAACTGGTCGTACCGCCTGAGGCGGATCCGGAGCAGGTGCGCGATACAGTGCGGCGCGGCGGCTTTGTCGGTCTCAAGTGCTACCACACCATGGCGCGTGTCGAGGGTCCGACATGGCGCGCGCCCATCGAGACCTATCTGCCTGAGCCGCTCGTCAGACTGGCGCACGAGGAGCGGCTGAGCATCACACTCCACATCGTGCGCGACCGGGCCCTGGCTGACCCGCTCAATCAGACAACCATTCGACGCTACTGCGAGAAATACCCGGATATGCGCCTGCTGCTCGCCCACGCTGCGCGCGGCTTCAACCCATGGCATACGATTGAAGGTATCGCCAGCCTGCGTGGATTGCCGAATGTCTACTTCGATACCAGCGCCGTTACCGAAGCTGGCGCATTTGAAGCCATCGTCGAAACGTTCGGACACGACCGCCTGCTGTACGGCACCGACTTCCCAATCAGCCACATGCGCGGTCGCTGCGTCGCAATTGGCGACTCGTTCCACTGGTTCTACGCCGAAGACATGCACCTCGAGGAGCGACATGCCACGCTGCGGCCGGTGATGATCGGGATCGAATCGCTCCGCAGCCTGAAACTGGCAGCGTGGCGCCTCAAGCTCAGTGACCGCCAGATCGAAGACATATTCTTCACTAACGCCGCCCGACTGTACGGGTTCGCGTGACGCGCCAACCAACAGGCGCAGGGAGGCAAAACGTGATCATCGATGTGCACACCCACACGCCGCAGTACAAGGACCACATCCCGCCCGACGAGGTCGTGATCAACCACGCCTGGCGCCCTGATCGCCCGGTGCGGTCGAGTTTCACCTGGCACGACTTTCTCGAACACCAGGCGCCAGCCGCTGTTT
>JANWXL010000098.1 GCA_025055265.1 Roseiflexus sp. | reverse complement strand
GCATCGTCCTGCTGGGAGAAGCCGCGCTCATACGACTGTTCGCCGAGTCAGCGTTCAGCATCTCGTTCTGGCTCTATCACGCCGCAGGAATTGCTGGCATGGCGCTGATCGCGTATGCATCGCTCTACGATGTGCGAAGCCCGCGCCGGCGCAACCTTTTGCAACGCGCAGCCTTCGAGCGTGTGCGTCCATCATTGACCGAGGCTATGAGCGTGTTGATCGAAGTACTGGAGCGCGGTGCGCCGATCCCGGCGAATGTGCGCGCTCGACTCCAGCGCGACGCTGGTTTGTCGGATGCCCAGATTGACGCTCTGGAACGCCTGGCGCTCGCCGCAGCGCGTGAGCAGCGGCAGCGCGAGGAACTGGCGCAACTCGACGAACAGTTGCGTCAGAGTGTGCGCAATACAGCATTGCTGGCGCAGATGGTCATTCACGACTTAAAGAACCCGCTGACAGCGCTGATCGGATTCCTGGAATTATTGAGCGCCAGTGATCTGAACGAATCGCAACGGTCCCTGATCGATAGCGCACTGCGCAATGGCCGTGACCTGGCGGGTCTCGTCGACGATTTGCTCGATCTGATCCGGTACAATGAGGGTCGTCTGAGGTTGCGGCTGAGTGATGTGTCGCTTCCCGTCCTGTGCGCCGAGTGCGCCGATGAACTGGCTGGCTGGCTGGCATACGAAGCGAAAACGCTGATCCTCAACGTATCGCCGGACCTGCCAGCGATACGCGCCGATGCCAGGATTCTGAAACGCATCCTGCTCAATCTGCTCTCGAACGCCATCAAGCACACACCCCGCGGAACCACTATTATCCTGAGCGTCTGGCGCGAACCGCATCCGGAGGGCGGGGAGCAAACCGTTATCGAAGTCGCCGATACCGGTCCTGGCATTCCTCCAGAACGCATCGAACGGATCTTCGAACCGTTTGGCGTAACGGGCGAGAGTCGCTCCGCCCGTCAGAGCAGCACTGGACTCGGGCTGGCTTTCTGCAAAATGGCCGTTACTGCCCATGGCGGGACCATCGAAGTCAGCAGTTTCCCCGGCGATGGCGCCACCTTCCGCATCCGTCTGCCTGATCGCTGATCGTTTGTGACCCTCGCGCAGATCGGGTACAATGCCTCTTGCATCACGCGAATGGTACATACTGTTTGAAAGTCTATTCTGAATGGAGTTGCCATTCTGTGGGATCGTCTATCGACGCAGTGCGCGGCATGCGCGACGTCCTGCCGTCCGAAGCGGCGGTGCAAACCGCGACAGCCGCAATCATCGATCGCGTGCTGGCCGCCTACGGCTATGAACCTATCGATCTGCCAATCATCGAACACCGCGATCTTTATCTGCGCAAACTCGGCGAAGAACTGGTCGGCAAAGTCTATGAGTTCCATTTCAACGGCCGTGATCTCGCGCTGCGTCCGGAATGGACGGCGTCGGTCCTGCGCGCCTATGTCAGTCGTATGCAGGACCAGCCGCTGCCGCTACGCCTGCGCTATGCCGGTCCGGTCTTTCGCAACGAACGTCCCCAGCGCGCAACATATCGTCAGTTCACTCAGATCGGCGTCGAGTTGATTGGCGGCGCGGCGCCGCGCGCTGACGCCGAGTGCCTGGCGCTGGCGTGCGAAGGGCTGGTTGCTGCTGGCGTGACGCATTTCACGGTGCGGATTGGTCACATTGGCCTCATTCGATCGCTGCTCGCCGCTCTCGGGTTGAGTGAACGCACCCAGGGCAGGCTGGCATGGCGGCTCGAACGTCTGCGTGAGCAGGGAGTAGCCGCCGTGCGCGCAGAACTTGAGATGCCTGCGACAGCGCTGCCCCTTGACCCGACATTGCTCGACGGGATCGACGACCAGCGCGCCGAAGCCCTGCTCCTGCACGCGCTGCGCGAGATCGGGGTCAATCTGCGTTTTGGCACTCGCCCGCCGGAGGCGATTGTGGGTCGCCTGGTACGGAAGCTGCGTCGGAGTGAGTCCCGCGATCAGATCGATCAGGCGTTACAGGTGCTTGATCGCCTGTGCCGCATTGAAGGGGGACCGGAAGAGGCGCTTGCGGCAGCGGAAGAGATTCTGCAAGGTTTTGCAGTGACCGGTCTCGATGAATTGCGCACAATCCTGCGCCTGGCAGCGGCGCATGGGGTGGCGCTGGATCAGGTGCGGCTCGACTTTGGACTGGGGCGCGGGTTGCATTACTACACTGGCATGATTTTTGAGATCTACGCTGACGATGGCTTGCAATTGTGCGGCGGCGGAAGGTATGACGACCTGGTGAGCGCGCTGGGGGGACGTCAACCGACTCCCGCCGTCGGCTTCGCATATGGTCTGGAACGAGTGGTAGCGGCTGCATCGCCAGTCGCCGCTCCTTCCCGATCTCCGGTTGTGATGGTGGTTGCAACGGACGATGCCAGTTACCCTTACGCCCTGGAGGTGGCGCGCGCGCTGCGGGGGCGCGGGTACACGGCAATGACCGACGTGCGAATGCGCGGCGTGAGCGGCAACTTGCGCGACGCCGCACGTCGTGGTGTGCGGTTCGTCGCTGTGGTCGGCGCAGACGAGTGCGCACAGCGGTGCATCGCCTGGCGCGATCTGGATCGCCACGAAGAGTATCGCATCCTGCTGAACGATATTCCGCCAGCAGAGAGGTGAAGCCATGTCGCAACGGATGCGATGGCGTCTGGCAGGGTGGCTGATCGTCACGCTCGGCGCGCTGACGTTGCTCGCGGCTGCGCTGCCGTCGGTGCGGCTGGAGGCGGGCAAGCCGTTTCCATACGACCTGTTCACGCCTCCTGCGCTGGGGCGTCCGTCCGCTCCTGGCGGTTTCGCTGGCATGGAATGGATGGGAATGGTCCTGCTGACGCTGGGGGCGTTCGTCGTTGTTATGACGATCTTCTCGCGCGATTTCCGGCGCTGGCTGGTGCGTAACCTGCCGATGTATCTCCTCGTCATGCTGACCGTCTACCTGCTGATGGCGAACCTGCGACCGCCGCTGTTCGAGCCGCGCAGCGCTCCGGGGCAGGCATCCAGCAGGCCCGACCAGTCGTCTGACGTTCCGGAGGTTGTTGTTCCACCCGATCTGGTGACCAATCCGCCCGCGTGGCTGGTGACAGCGATCAGCCTGGCAATTGCCGCAGGCATAGCGCTGGCGGCCTGGCGGGTCGTGCGGCGCTTCCCGAAACGCACGACAGTAACCATTGGAGACGATATTGTTGCCAGCGCGCAGGCTGCCCTGCGCGATCTGGAAGCTGGCGCCGATGTGCGTGATGCGGTTACCCGCTGCTACGTCGAGATGGTGCGTGTTCTGCATACAGAACGCGGCATCGTGCGCGATCCCGATATGACGGCGCGCGAGTTCGAGCAGCGCCTGGCGCGCACCAGTCCTGCTGCACCCTCCATTTGTCGCCTGACGCGGCTGTTTGAAGCGGTGCGCTACAGCCCGCGCCCGCCTGGTCCGCGCGAAGCGCGTGAAGCGGAAGCGTGCCTGCGGGGAATTATCGAAGCCTATCAGTCGCATCATGGCAGGCAATAGGGCGGGAAATGTCATGTGGCGGCAACGCCTGATCGTGATCCTGGCGCTGGCGGCGGCGGTTGAGATCGTCGCGCTGGCTATTCGCGGACTGCTCGAAGATGCCCTGATCAAGCCGCTGCTGTACACAATCTGGGGAGCGATACGAATCGTCGAAAGCATCCCGCAAGGAGTGATTTGGCTCGCATTTGTGATGGCGGCGAGCGTCATCACCCTGGTGAGCGTCTGGGGGGGACGGCAAAGAGAGGTGCGCCGCGACGCCGACGACGTTCCGCGCGGGCGTGTCTATGAATGGCTGCGACTGGTCACGCTGGCGCAACGACACGAGTATTCGCGCTGGCGTATGGCGCAGCGGTTGATGGTATTGCTGGCGGAAACCATCGCCGCGCGTGAACGTATCGAGTTACGCATTGCCCGGCAGCGTATCGCATCAGGCGCTATTGACGCGCCGCAGCAGGTTGTGGCGTTTCTGCGCGCTGGCGCCGATTCGTACCGGCCGCGCCACCGTGCATTGCTGCAGCGCGGCGAAGCATCGCCGCTTGACGTTGACCTGAACCAGGTGGTTGACGCCGTTGAGCGTCTCGTGCACGACAGATAATGCGTGGAACCATATGTCCAATGCCTACGCCGATGTTGCCGCCCTTGGACGGCGCGTGATCGAACAGGTCGAACGGGTGATCGTCGGGAAGCGGGCGGTGCTTGAGCAGATTATGGCAGCGACGCTTGCCGGCGGGCACGTATTGATCGAGGACTATCCCGGGCTGGCAAAGACGCTCATTGCGCGCAGTTTTGCCGCTGCGCTCGGTCTCGAGTTCCGTCGCATTCAATTTACGCCTGATCTACTGCCGGGCGATATTACCGGCGGTTACGTGTTCAACCGCGCTGCAGAGCGTTTTGAGTTACGGCGCGGACCGATTTTTGCAAATATCGTACTGGCTGACGAAATCAACCGGGCGTCGCCCAAAACGCAGTCGGCGCTGCTTGAAGCTATGCAGGAGCGCCAGGTGACGCTCGAAGGCGAAACGATGCCTCTGCCGGAGCCATTCCTGGTGCTGGCGACGCAAAATCCCATCGAGTACGAAGGAACATTTCCTCTCCCCGAAGCGCAGCTCGACCGCTTCTTAATGAAATTGTCAATCGGTTATCCGTCGCTGGAGGAGGAGCGCGAGATTTTACGCCGTCGACGCGAGCGCCGGAGCGACGACGCGGTGATTGAGCAGGTGACCGATGCTGCCGAACTTCTGGCGGCGCGCCAGGTCATCGAAGACGTGTATGTCGATGCCGACATTGAGGACTATATTGTGCGACTGGTCGCCGCCACGCGCACCGATGCGCGGGTGGCGGTCGGCGCGAGCCCGCGCGGATCGCTGGCGCTGCTCAAGCTGGCGCGGGTGCGCGCCGCGCTCGATGGCCGTGATTTCGTCATCCCTGATGATGTCAAGGTCTTCGTGCACCCGGCGCTTGCGCACCGCCTCATTCTGATCCCCGATCTCTGGATGCAACGCCGCGCCGCCGATGAGATTCTCGCATCGGCGCTCCACGCGACTCCAGCGCCAGTTTTGCGATGACTGCGCTGTCCGACAATCGCGCGCTGATCATGCTCGGCGCACTGGCGTCCGGTCTGGCGCTGCTGGGGCTTGCCACGCTCAATGGCGCGCTGCTTGCGCTCGCTATTCCTCCGGCGATCTTTGCTGCCGCGGCGCTGCTCGACGTACCGGACGATCTGCGATTGCAGGCGACGCGCACCCTGAGTACAGAGCGCGCATCACCAGGGACAGTAATTGATGTGTGCGTTGCCGTTACGAACAATGGATCGCACACGGCGCCGGTTGTGATTGAAGACGTGATACCTGCCGGACTGGAACTGATCGATGGTCAACCCGCCTGCCTGACTCTGCTGGCGCCCGGTGCAACGGTAACGATTGCGTACACTGTGCGCGGCGCGCGCGGCTTTTATCATTTCAGCGCAGTCCAGGCGACGGTGAGCGATCGCCTGGGGTTGAGCCATCGCACCGTCGCCGTAGCGGCGCCTGGCAATATCCTGATTATGCCTGAGGTCGCACGGCTGTCGCACCTTGGCATTCGCCCGCGTCGCACGCGCATCTTCTCGGGAACCATTCCGGCGCGCCAGGGCGGGGCGGGCATCGAGTTCTTCGGCGTGCGCGAGTATCAGGCAGGCGATCCGGTTCGCTGGATCAACAATCGCGCCACGGCTCGCTTCCCCGGTTCACTGTACGTCAACGAGTTCGAGCAGGAGCGCGTCGCCGATATTGGCATCATTCTCGATGCACGGCGCGGGAGCGATGTGCAGGGACATCATCATACTCTGTTCGAGTACAGCGTTCAGGCTGCCGCAGCCCTGGCGGACGCGCTTATCAGCCAGGGGAACCGGGTAGGATTGCTCATTTACGGTCACGCGATTGAATGGACGTTTCCGGGCTACGGCAAGATCCAGCGCGAAAAGGTGCTGCGCGCGCTGGCGCAGGCGCGCACCGGCGACCGCGCCGCTCTTGCCAGTCTGGCGGATATTCCGACGCGCCTGTTCCCGACGCGCTCCCAGATTGTGCTGGTGAGTCCGCTCCAACCCGGCGATGCGCCGCCGATTCTTCATATGCGAGCACACGGGTATGACGTGCTGATCGTCAGCCCCGACCCGGTGGCGTTCGAGGCGCGAACGCTCGGTCCTGTCGCCGATCTGGCGGCGCGGATCGCGCGCATCGAACGCCAGGCGCTGTTACAACGTCTGTACCGGGCTGGCGTGCGCATTGTCGATTGGGACGTCGAAACGCCGCTGGCGCAGGCGCTGGCGCGCTTTACGCGCTGATCCATGTCGCAATTCTGTGCTATACTGCAACCGCTGAATGTGTGAGCGGGTGAGAAAGGGATCCCACACCAGCGCAGCGACTTGGAAGATCACCTGAGCGCCTGAAGTTTTTACGAAACCTTTCAGATAAGGGAAAGGGAGGCGACAATGAGTGTGGCGACCTTTGAGCCGAAGCCAGCAATCGTGTACCCTGAAAGCGATGGACAGCCAATGGCGGATAATACCTTGCAATTTCGCTGGATTGTCACGGTGCAGGGCAATCTGGCTGCACTCTTCGCCGACCGGCCCGACGTGTTCGTTGCGGGCGACCTGCTGTGGTACCCGGTGGAAGGACGCCCCGACATCCGCCGCGCGCCGGATGTCATGGTCGCCATCGGTCGTCCCAAAGGGGATCGCGGCGCGTATCTTCAGTGGGAAGAAGGCGGACAGCCGCCGCAGGTGGTCTTTGAGATATGGTCTCCCAGCAACACATTCAGCGAAATGGCGCGCAAGCTTGAATTTTACGAGCGCTATGGCGTGAGCGAGTATTATCTGATCGACCCGCAGCGTGGCGATGTGGCTGGATGGATGCGTCAGGGAGACCGGCTGCACGTCATTGATAACATGAACGGCTGGGTCAGCCCCTTGTTAGGTATCCGGTTCGCTGTGACAGATGATGGTGTGTCGCTCTTCTACCCGGACGGTCGTCCATTTCTAACGTTCGAGGAACTGGCGCAGGCGCGGGCGGAAGCAGAAGCGCGCGCACAGCGCGAAGCCGAGGCGCGCCGGGAAGCGGAGGAGCGCGCGCGGCAGGAAGCGGCAGCGCGGGCAGCGGCGGAAGAACGTCT
>JANWXL010000057.1 GCA_025055265.1 Roseiflexus sp. | reverse complement strand
GGCGCCGGGCGGGCGCTCAGCGGAATATATGGCTCTGAGAAAGTAATCCAGTATCGCCCCGTCCAGCCCGCGCAGGCGGGCTTCGCAACCGGTAGCCCGCGACTTCAGGCGCCGGGCGGGTAGACGCATAGCGGAATAATTATTCAAAAACCATCAGGCGCCGGGCGAGCGGAGAGCGGAATATGTATTCAAAAGCCATAATCGGCGCAGTTGCCAGGAGAAACGGAGGAGGTCGTTGTGAAACGGCGTGACGTCACAGCGCCACTTCAACCCCCAGACCCAGCCGCTCCGCCTCACGCAGCGCCAGTTGCGCGACGGCGATATCCTGCACGGCGTTGCCCACCGACTTGAAGAACGTGATCTGCTCGGCGCTCGTGCGTGCGGGTGACCGACCGGCGAGCACCGCGCCTAACTCGACGGTCTGCGACTCGTCGAGCAAACCCAGGCTGCGAGCGTGCTGAAGATCGCCCGCCTCAGCCCACGCCGCCGTTTGCTGATCCACCACGACGTATGCCCGTCCCACGGTTTCCGGCGGCACTTCGACCATGCGCGGCGTGAAGGAGCCAATGCCATTGATGTGGGTTCCGGGGCGCAGGTCGGCATCGTCGAAGACCGGCGTCGGCGACGAGGTTGCACAGCAGATGATGTCCGCCTGTGGCACGGCAGCCGCAGCAGACGAGACGATCTCAATGTCGGATGCAATCGAGCGTTCGTGCAGCCACGCCGCCAGGCGTTCGGCGCGCTCACGGTTGCGGTTCACAATGATCACCCGCTCAATCGGGCGCACGGCGCATACCGCTTCGACCTGATGGGGCGCCTGCGCGCCCGCGCCGATGATCGCCAGCACCCGCGAATCTTCGCGGGCAAGCGCGCGGGTCGCCGCCCCCGAGGCTGCACCGGTGCGCAATGCGGTCAGGTACGATCCTTCGAGCACCGCCGCCGGTCGCCCGGTCGCAGCGTCGAGCATGGTCACGAGTGCGTGAATGCGCGGCAGACCGTGGCGCGCGGCGTTGTGAGGAAAGACCGATACGACCTTTAAGCCCAGGCCACCGCTCTCTTCCAGCAAAGCTGGCATCACGAACGTGTGCGAGTCGTGCGCGCGTTGCTGGAGGTGCGCGCGCAGCGGCACGACGGCGCGCCCCGTCGAGAGCTGGATAAAAGCCGAAGCAACCGCCTCGATCGCGGCAGGCATCGTCACTGCACGTCGCACATCGTCAGCGCTCAGGATTCGCATACGAAACGCCTTTCCCTTCAGAATCTCGCCAGACAAAGAGACGCGCCAGCAGCCAGTCCGCCAGCCTGGGGATCAGCAACGCCATCCCCACAGCCAGGCGGTCGCTCCACGTCACATACGCGACGCGCGGCTCGTGTCGGATGGCGTGCACAATCGTTTCCGCCACCCGTTCGGGCGCAATGCCCGGCGGATTGAAGCGTCGCAGATCGCCGTGGACGCCGAGGCGGCGCGTGTTGAATGCAGTGCGGGTGGTTCCCGGTCGCACCAGCGTCACGCTGATGCCGCTGCCGCGCAGTTCGACTCGCAGCGCCTCGCTCAACCGGTCGAGCGCCGCCTTGGTTGCCGCATAGCCGCCAGCATAGGGCAACGCCCGCAGCCCCACAACCGACGAAACAAAGATGATCTGCCCGCGCCGTGCTCGCTGCATATGTGGAAGCGCCGCCTGCGTCAGATAGAGTGGACCGAACAGGTTGACATCCAGCGCCGCGCGCAGATCGGCAGGCTGCAACTGCGCCACCGGTGACGCCAGACCGACGCCAGCGTTGTTGATCACGACGTCAATACGCTGATAGACGTTGATGACCTCGGCAACGAGGCGCTGCACTCCGGTCGGATCGGCAATATCCGCCGGAACAGTGATCGCGCGCCCGTTCAACTGGCAAGCAAGGTCATCGAGGCGAGCAGCATCACGCGCCGTCAGCACAACATGCGCTCCGGCGGCAGCGAGCGCGCGCGCCGTGGCCGCACCGATCCCGCTCGACGCGCCGGTAATAATGACGACTTTTCCAGCCGGATCCATGGCGTGATCTACTCAACAGGCGCGGATACCGCCTCATCGGCGCCGTTCAGTGCAGCGGCGAGTCGGTCTTCCACCACAACGGCAGCGATGGGCAGGATCGGCACAAGCGCAAGATTGTAGCGCTCGGCAATCGCGCCCTTCAGCCGCAATCCGCGCTGCCCCAGCCAGATCAGGCCCGGCAGCAGCGCCGGTATCACGCCAAGAGTCAGAGCGCGGGGCAACCAGCGCGCACGCGGCAATCGCCCAATCAACGCCTGCCCGACGGTCACCACTGCCAGGGTATTGAAGAGCAGCCGGGTATGCTCGCCAACGCTTTCATCGCGCAGGCTGAGGTAGGGGATTTTGGGCCACCACTGACGTGAGTTGCCGTGGAGAATGATCATCACCACGACATTGGCGGCGACAAACGCCAGTCGGTTCAATAAAGCGCCTATCATAGCCATTTCCGCATCATTAAGGGAGCGATGTTTCTATACAGTAGAACGAAATGCGTCATATGTCAACCGCTCCCTTGACACGACCACGACTCCCCCGTACCATACACATACCCTTTGCCATTCGCTATCGCATGACAGCAGCCCGCTCAAAGGATCGCCTTGTGACCATTCCTGCCACGCTCGATCTCTCCACTGCTGGACTTGCCTTCCTGCTGCACCTGGCGCCGCACATCAGGCTGGACGGACTGGGACCTGCAGACGAGCCGTGGGCGCTGGATTCGTCGGCGCTGTTCGCAGCCGTGGTCGATGGACAATGGTTCGATGCGCAGACGCCGGGAGCGCGGATGCGGCGCGTGTCAGAGAGCGAAGATATGCCCGGAATGCGGCATGTCGCTCTTGAACTGGCATATGCCGCTTCCGGGATCGTTGTCGAGTATCACATTACGACCTATGCCGACGCTGCGGCGCTGGAGACGTGGATCGTCGTGCGGAATGAGGGCGACGCGCCGCGGCGTGTGACCCGCCTGGACTCGCTGGCGCTCGATCTGCCTCCCGATGTCTACGAACTCTGCGCCTTCACCGGCGCGTGGGGCGGGGAGTTTGAGCCGCAGCGCACCCGTCTCAGCAACGCCATCGTCCTTGAAAGTCGGTCTGGGCGATCATCGCATGGTCACCACCCCTGGTTCACCCTCGTGCGCAACGGTCGTTCGCTGATGTCCGGCATGGTTGCCTGGTCGGGCAACTGGGTGGTGCGGTTAACGCCGCGGCTGGACGGCGCGGTTGTTCTGTCGGGCGGGCTGCACGACTGGGAGTTTGCCATCGATCTCGCGCCGGGCGCAGCGGTCGAGGCGCCGCCGGTGATTCTGGCATTCGCAAAGGGCGATGATCTCGACGAGACGGCGGTTCAGTTTGCGCGCCTGGGACGGAGGTTCTGGTATCCGCACAACGCGCTGGCGGACGCGCTGCCGGTCGAGTGGAATCACTGGTGGGCATACGAAGACCGCGCGCTCGATGAGGCGACCTTCCGCGCCAATGTCGCTGCGGCGGCGCGTCTGGGCATCGAGGTGTGCACGCTCGACGCCGGATGGTTTGGTGCGGCGGATGCTGGCACGCACTGGTACGAGCAGCGCGGCGACTGGGACGGGGTCAATACCGCGCGCTTCCCGTCCGGCATTCGCGCGCTCGCCGATGATATTCATGCGCACGGTATGCGCTTCGGCATCTGGTGCGAAATCGAGGGTCTCGGCATCCGTGCGCGGCTGGCGGAGCGGCATCCAGAGTTTGTCGCCATGCGTGACGGCGAACGCCTCGGCTATGTGTGCCTCGGCAATCCGGCGGCGCAGCAATGGGCTTTCGAGACGCTTGACCGCCTGGTGCGCGAGTACGGGTGCGACTGGATCAAACTGGATTTTAATCTCAACCCTGGCGCCGGGTGCAACCGCACCGATCACGGTCACGGCGCAGGGGACGGGTTGTATGCGCACTATCGCGGGTACTACGCGCTGATCGACCGTCTGCGCGCCGAACATCCTGATCTGGTGCTGGAAAATTGCTCATCGGGCGGGCTGCGCATTGACCCGGGCATTGCGCGACGCACCCATATGGCATTCCTGAGCGACCCCGACTGGCCCGAACATAGTTTGCAGGTGTTCTGGGGCGCAACCTGCATGCTCGCGCCGGACGCCTGCCTGCACTGGGGCTACTGCGAATGGGCGTTCGCTGAGCATCCGAGTCAGCGGTTCAATCCGCGCGATCCGACGCTTCAGCCGCACCAGATCGATTTCTATACTCGCATTTCGATGCTGCGGCGCTTCGGCTGCTCGCAGCGTCTGCCCGACCTGCCGGAATGGGTCGCTCAGCGGTACGCGGAACACATTCAGTTCTACAAAACCGTTATGCGGCGCTTCGTGCGCGAGGCGGACATGTACCGCCTGACGGGGCAACCGCTCGGCGAAGGGCGCGGCGACCGCTGGGCCGGGTTTCAGTACCGCATGCCCGATGGACGCAAGCATCTGATCGCCGTCTTTCGCCTGCCCGGCGGAGAACCGTCACGAACGCTGCGCCTGAAACATCTGCAACCAGATCGGATATACGCCCTTTCGTGGATTGACACCGGGCAGCAGACGCAGATCGGCGGCGCTGACCTGATGAGTGCCGGGCTGCGCTTTGATGACCTTCCAGAAGAAGGCTCGGCGATCATGATGATGCGAATGACTGAAGACGCCAATACACCACCGGCGAAAGGATGAAGTATGACCCGCTCTGAATCAGATGCCGCACCTGAGACATGGTCGCTCTCGACCGACCTCGTGACCATCACCGTGTCCCTGGCGGATGGGCGCCTGACGTGGACTATCGGCGGGGCAACCGCGGGTCTTGACCTGTCATTGGCGACAGGAAGCGCCCTGCGCGTCAATGGCGAAGCGCCGCGATGGGTGCAGGTCATCGGAGTGGGCGATCAGCGCATTGATGGCGGCGGTCGCCTGCTGACGCTGACGCTCGATACAGCGGACGGCGGGTTGCGATTGACCCGCTGGTTCCTGTTGTTCACCGATCATCCATTTGTGCGCACCTGGGCGACGCTGGAGAATCGCGGCAGCGCGCCAGCCTTGATCGATCAGTGCGACATTCTGACGCTGACGCCGCACGCGCCGCCGCCGCTCTGCCTTTTCCACGTCGAGCAGTTTAGCTGGAATTACCGGCGCGACTTCTTCAGCCAGCACGAGATCTGGCTGCGGGCGGGATGTACTCCCCACGAGATTCGCATGGGGTCATATCCCGCGCACTACTGGGGTCCCACCAGTTGCGCCTGGTTCGCGCTGCGCGATGGTCTGCCTGACGGAAACGAGGATCCGCCGAAGCGCGGACGCGGCATCGTGTGCGGCATCGAGTTCAACGGCAAAAGCCGGTTGCACGCCTGGGCAACGACCGAGCAGGTGAACCTCGTGAGCCGGATCGATGACCTGGCGCACCGCCTGGCGCCAGGCGCGATCTTCGAGATCCCGGCATATTTCGTCGGGCGCTTCGAGGGCGATTGGGACGAGGCGGGGTATGTGACGCAGCGTTTCGCCGAGGCGCACGTCCATCCCCCGCTGCCCGACGACCGCTACCCGTGGGTGCAGTACAACTCCTGGCGCTACGAGCAGAACATCAACGAGGAGCAACAACTGGCAGCAATCGACCGCTGCGCCGAACTCGGCATCGAACTTGCAGTGATGGACCTGGGGTGGGCGCGCATGATCGGCGACTGGCGTCCCGACCCGGTCAAGTTTCCGCGCGGATTGAAGCCGCTCGTCGAACGGGCGCACGCCTACGGCATGCGCTTCGGCGTTCACGTGGCGCTGGCGCAGTGCAACCCGGAGGCGCCGGTCGCCAGAGAGCATCCTGACTGGCTCATTCACACCGGCAACGACTACTACGGCGCCAGTCCGCTCTGCCTGGGGCACGAACCGTGCCGCGCCTGGCTGATCGAGCAGTTGATCCGGCTGGTGGACGAGGAAGGGATCGATTACATCATCCAGGACGGCGAGGATATGGTCAAACGGTGCGAGCGCAGCGATCACACGCACGCACCGGGCGACAGCAATTACGCCAACTCGCAGTACGGGCTGGACATCGTCATCGAATCGTTGCGTCGCGCCCGTCCGCATCTGGTGCTCGAAAATTGCGAGGACGGCGGCTGCATGATGACGTACAAAATGGCGCGGCTGTACCACACGAGCATCACAGTGGACAACACCTCATCGTATGCCACGCGGCAGGGGGTATACGGCGCGTCCTACCCCTTCTCGCCGCGCTACAGCGTGCGCTACATGCAGGATGACCCCTCGCCCTACACCCTGCGCAGTTCAATCTTTGGCGGACCGCTCATCCTGATGCAGCGCGTCACCGAATGGAACAACGCGCAGATGGCGGAAACCCGGCGCGCAATCGAGCAGTACAAGGCGCTGCGCCGTCTCATCCGTTCGGCGAAGATCATCCACCTGAAAGCGCCACTGCACAACATCGACGGTCTTGGATGGGGATGGGACGCCATCCAGGCCGTCGCGCCAGACAAACAACGCGGCGTGGTAATGGTCTACCGCGCCCGGGGAGACACCGCCGGGCACACCTTCAAACCGCGCGGTCTGCTGCCGGACGCGACGTATCTGGTACGCTTCGTCGATGGCGGACACACCCTGCGGCGCACCGGCGCCGAACTCGAGCGCGACGGAGTCACCGTCGCGCTGGAGGAATTCGGATCAGAGATCATCATGATCGAGGCAGAAGGTTGAAGGCTTGAAGGTTGCAGGCAGGGGCGCATAGCGCTGCATCCGCGCTCAGGGAGCGCGCTGAACATCACCAGGCACGCCGCAATTGCTGGCGTGATCCTCGATAGCGCTGCATCCGCGCACAAGGAGCGCGTTGAACGTTACAGGTTGTAGATGTTAAGTGCTGCACATCCGGGCGCTGGCGCATTCGCCCATTCGCTGCCCCATTCGTTGACCTATTCGCCCATTCGCTTATTCGCTGACCGCAGAAAGGCGCGAGGCGCGAGGCGCGAGGTGCGAGGCCAGAGGCCAGCGGCGCATTCGCTTATTCGCTTATTCGTTCCTCCATTCGTTGCCCCATTCGTTTATTCGTTCCCCCATTCGTTGACCTATTCGCTCATTCGTTCCCCCATTCGTTTATTCGTTCCCCCATTCGTTGCCCTATTCGTTTATTCGTTCCCCCATTCGTTGACCTATTCGCTCATTCGTTGCCCTATTCGTTTATTCGTTCCCCCATTCGTTGACCCATTCCCTACCCTACACCGGGCCACATCAGGATGTGGTATAGTTAGCCTGGTTGCACGAGTCATCATGTTCTCAAATGCGTACCATACACTGGCACAGCAATTCGCATACACAAGCCAGCAACTGTTTTCGGAGAGGAGGCATCATTTGGAGTCGGATCGCGCACTTCCCCGTTCTGAACCGCGAGTCGTTCTGCGCACCGAACGGCTTGTCTCGTTTGTTGCACTCATCATCTTCTTTGCGTCCGGCTTTTCGGCGCTGCTCTACCAGGTCATCTGGCAACGCATCCTTGGCTTCTTCTCCGGCGCCGACGTCTACTCAGTCACCATCATCGTCGCGGCGTACATGGCGGGCATGGGGATTGGCAGTCTGACCGGCGGATATCTGGCGGATCGTCTCTCGCGCTGGAGCAATCTGGCGTTGTTTGCCAGTGTCGAGTTGAGCATCGCCCTCTTTGCATTGGGCAGCAAAGGGTTCTACTACGACTGGCTCTACCAGCAAAACGCGCATCTTGCCTCGTCGCCGATCCTGATGGCCATCGTGTTGTTTGCCAGCCTGTTGATCCCAACCTTCTGCATGGGTGTTTCCCTGCCAGCCCTCGCACGGGCGCTCACCCGATCAATCGATCTGGCGGCTGGCACTATCGGTTCGCTCTACGGCATCAACACCCTCGGCGCAGCGATCGGCGCCGGTGTGACGACATGGGTGCTGCTGCGGCAGTACAGTTTCGAGACCATTTTGCACATAGGCGCGGCAATCAACGCACTGGTCGCACTTACTGCATTCCCGATGGCATGGTTCCTGGTGCGACCAGGGAATACGCAATCGTCCACATCCTCAACGCCCACGACCTCTCCTGAAACGACTCACCCGGATCAGGCGCCCATCAGGCAATTGCCCGTACCCGTCTGGATCACACTCTACGGCCTCTCCGGGTTCATTGCACTGTCGCTGGAGATCCTGTGGTTCCGCATGCTGGGGGTGATGCTCAAATCGACGGCATTTACGTTCGGCACGCTGCTGACCATTTTTCTGGGCGGGCTGGCGCTCGGAACATTCCTCGGCATTCGACGCGCGCCGCACGATCGTCGTCCGATGAACTCCTTCCTGTTGTTGCAAACCGGTGTGATTGTGTGCGCGCTGGCGACGATCGCCGTGTTTGTTGCGCAGGTGAACCAGGCGTCGTTGCTGGCGCCGTTCTGGCTCTACTTCGGCGGGTATGAGCCGCTGAATGTGGGAATTGCCATAGACGCGCTGCCTGATTTTCTTTTCAATTCAGGCGCGCTGACGTCTGAAGCATCACAGCTCACACGCTTCTTCCTTCTGCTCTACGTGCTGCTGCCGATTGTTCTCATCGGACTGCCGACGATTTTCATGGGAATGAGTTTCCCATTGCTCCAGAAAATCGTCCAGCGCGACCCGGAGACGCTTGGCAGGCGCGTCGGCTGGCTGCAAACATCGAACATTATCGGCAGCATGCTCGGCACGCTGCTGACCGGTCTGGTTGCGCTGTCGTGGCTGGGAACGCCTGATAGCCTGCGTGTCATTGGCGCGCTGTCAGGACTCTTTCTGGCGCTGTTTGCATGGGGATGCCTGGCGCGCGCATGGGTGCGCCGCGCTGTGTACGCTGGCAGCGTCGCGCTCGCGTCCGGTCTGGCGCTGATCGTTCCGGACGCGCAGACCTTCTGGGCGACCCTGCACGGCGTCCCGCCGGAGAACGCGATTGTCGCAGAAGATAACACCGGGCTAGCGCTGATCAAAAGCAGCGCCAGCGATTTTTCCCGGCGAGCGTATGTGATGTCCAATGGCATCGGACAGAGCGCCATTCCGTATGGCTGGACGCACAGCGTCCTTGGCTTCCTGCCTGTGCTGATCCATCCCAATCCGCAAACAATCGCAATTATTGGGCTTGGTTCAGGAGATACGCTGTTCCACGCTGGCGGACGGCCCGAAACAAAAGAGCTTATCTGTATCGAAATCGTCGGTTCGCAGATGGCGATGCTGCGCGACATGGCGCAACGGCGTGAATACCCGGCGCTGCGATCCATTCTGAACGACCCGCGAATCACCTATGAGATCACCGATGGACGTTCGTACATCATGCAGCGCGGGCGCACCTATGATGTGATCGAAGCCGATGCGTTGCGCCCAACCAGCGCCTACGCCGGCAATCTCTACTCAGAAGAGTACTTCCGCCTGGTGCTCAACCATTTGAATCCCGGCGGTCTGGCTGTGACCTGGGTTCCGACCGAGCGCGTGCGCACAACATTCATTCAGGTCTTTCCGCACTATGTCGATTTTGGCGATATTCTGATCGGCAGCAATGCGCCGATTGAACTGGACCTCCAGACAATCTATCGGCGCCTTGAAGACCCGTTCACCCG
>JANWXL010000047.1 GCA_025055265.1 Roseiflexus sp. | reverse complement strand
GCACGCTTTGGCGCACATTTGGCGGGTCTAACGCTGGAATGGCTTCGTGTACGCGGGAAAATGCCGCAGCGCGCGCTCGACCTAGCGTGCGGCACAGGCGGCGCAACGCTGATATTTGCGGCCGCTGGCATTGAGACCGTCGGGCTGGATCGTTCGCCAGCGATGCTGCGGATCGCTCGTGACCGCACCCGCAAGGCAGGGCTGGCGGCGACGTTCATCGAAGCCGATACGCGTGGCCTGGAGGATCTCGTCGTAACCGGCGCGCTTCATGGCGATGCGGTACAGCGTTCATTCAATCACGCCAGGCGCTTCGGGTTGGTCACGTGCTTTGGCGACGCGGTGAACCATCTGACCGACGACGGCGACCTGCGGCGCGTCTTTGCCGGCATCTCGCGTGCGCTTGAACCCGATGGATATGCGCTGTTCGATGTGAATACCGAAGCGGCGTTCGCGCAGTGGGGCGAGCGCGACTTCGTAGTCTACGAGAGCGACGATTGCCTGGTGTATCATCGGTTGACGTACAACCCGGCGACACGTCTCGGGCAGGGCAGGATCGTCTGGTTGACGCGCGGCGACGATAACCGCTGGCGGCGCGGCGAGGAGACGCACATCGAGCGCGCCTGGAGCGATGCTGAGATCCGTCAGGCGCTCGCCGCAGGCGGTCTCGCGCTTGTCGAACGCCTGACAGCAGACGGGAAGAGCGTGGCGGATGACGCTCCATTGCCGGAACGCCTGGTCTATATTGCGACAATCGACCGGTTGTAACACCCGTTCATTCCTGCAATCATTCGTGCAGCGGAGGGACCCGTGAGCGACACAGGGACGAAGCGGCGCATCGAACGGTTCGATCCGGCGATCGAACCAAAATGGCGTGAGTTCTGGGAGCGCGAGGGCATTTTCAAAGCGGGGCGACGCGCAGGCGCGCCGCGGCGCTATATCCTTGAAATGTTTCCCTATCCCAGCGGCGACCTCCATATCGGTCATCTGAAGAACTACGTCATCGGCGATGCACTGACCCGCTACTACGTCATTCGCGGCTACGATGTGCTGCATCCCTTCGGTTGGGACGCCTTCGGCCTGCCGGCGGAAAATGCCGCGATCAAGTATGGCCGCCATCCGCGCGAATGGACCTACAGCAACATTGCCGAGTCGAAGAAGTCGCTCGAAATCGCTGGCATTATGTACGACTGGTCGCGCGAGGTGACCACCTGCAACCCCGATTACTACCGCTGGAACCAGTGGCTGTTCCTGCTGCTCTACCGCAAGGGTCTGGCATACCGCGCCAAGGCGACCGTCAACTGGGACCCGGTGGACCAGACGGTGCTGGCGAATGAGCAGGTCGATGCCGAGGGGCGTAGCTGGCGCAGCGGCGCGAAGGTCGAGAAGCGCGAACTGGAGCAGTGGTTCTTCAGGATCACCGCGTATGCCGAGCGTCTGCTGAACGATCTGGATAAACTGGATCGATGGCCCGAAAATGTCAAGACCATGCAGCGCAACTGGATCGGCAAGAGCGAGGGCGCCGAAGTCACCTTCCTGGCGCTGCCGCCAGGCGCCGACCTGCACGCGCCGCCGCCTCCCGACGCCGAGCCGCTGGTTGTCTTCACCACCCGCCCCGATACGCTGTGGGGTGCGACCTTCATGGTGCTGGCGCCGGAGCATCCGCTGGTGGCAAAGTTGACCGCGCCCGAACGTCGCGCCGAGGTTGAGGCGTATATCGCTAAAGCGCGCATGGAGAGCGAAATCGAGCGCACGAGCGCCACGCGCGAGAAAACCGGCGTCTTCCTGGGGTCTTACGCGATCAATCCGGTCAACGACGAGCGCATTCCGATCTGGATCGCCGACTATGTGTTGATGGGGTATGGCACCGGCGCGATCATGGCGGTGCCCGCGCACGACCAGCGCGACTTCGAGTTTGCCCGTCAGTTTGGCTTGCCGGTGCGCGTCGTCGTGCAACCGCCGGATGCGACGCTGGATGGCGACACTATGACGGAAGCCTGGCCCGGCGATGGCGTGATGGTCAATTCGGGTCCCATCAATGGCATCCCGGTCGGCAAAGGCGAAGGGCAGAGCGTTAAAGCGGCAATCGCCTGGCTGGAGGCGCACGGCAAGGGGAAAGGAACCGTCACCTACCGGTTGCGCGACTGGCTGATCAGCCGCCAGCGCTACTGGGGCACCCCTATTCCGATGCTGCACCTGCCGGATGGGACGATCAAGCCGGTGCCGGAGGATCAGTTGCCGGTCGTGTTGCCTGAAGTGCAGGATTACCTGCCGAAAGGCAAAAGCCCGCTGGCAGCCGCCGAGGATTGGGTCAACACCATCGACCCGGAGACCGGACAACCGGCGCGACGTGATACCGACACGATGGACACGTTCGTGGACTCGTCCTGGTACTTCCTGCGCTTCTGCGACGCGAAGAACGACCGCGAGATCTTCTCGCGCGAGGCGGTGCGCCAGTGGATGCCGGTCGATCAGTATATCGGCGGCGTCGAGCATGCAATCCTGCACCTGCTCTACGCGCGTTTCATCACCAAGGTGCTGTACGACGAGGGCCTGGTGCCCGATGACGAGCCGTTCAAGGCGTTGTTCACCCAGGGTATGGTGCAGCGCCGCGTTCGCACGCCGCTCGAGGTCGTTGCGCCGGGGATGGTGCGCTTCCCCGAAGAACTGCGGCGCAAACTGGAACTGCCAGCCGATGCGCAGACGGTCGATCAGGCGCGCGCACTGCTGAAGGAGCGCGGCTACACGCTGGAAGAGGAGAGTGATGGCGGCTTCACCGCCGTATCCGGTCCGGTCACCATGTCGAAGAGCGCAGGCAATGGCATTCCGGTCGGTCCGTTTGTGCGGCAGTACGGCTCCGACGTGGCGCGGATCGTCGTGCTGTTCGCTGCGCCGCCGGAAAACAGCATGGAATGGACCGACGAGGGGGTTGCCGGAGCGCAGCGTTTCCTGAACCGGATCGTGGCGCTGTTCAGTCCGGATCGGGAAGAGATTGCAGCAACGCTGCAATCCAGCAACGGCGCCGCGCCCGAAGGCGAGGAACGCGCGCTGTATCGCAAACTGCACGAGACGATCCGCAAGGTGACGCTCGACACCGAGCAGTTCCGGTTCAATACCGCAATTGCGGCACTGATGGAATTGCTCAACGAGGCGAGCCGTTACCGCGCCGAGGCAGGGCGGGTGACTCCGGTCTTCGCGCAGACGGCGGCGACCTTTGCGCGCTTGCTGTCGCCCTTCGCGCCGCACCTGGCGGAAGAGCTGCACTCCTGGTTCGGCGGAACCGGCAGCGTCTACGATGCTGGCTGGCCCGAATGGGACGAATCGGCGCTGGCGCTCGACGAAGTCGAGATTGTGTTGCAGGTGAACGGCAAACTGCGCGGCAAGATCCTGGCCCCTGCCACTGCCGACGAACAGCAGTTGCGCGAATGGGCATTGACTAACCCGCGCGTGCTGAGCTTCGTCGGCGACAAAACCGTGCGCAAGGTCATTGTCGTGCCAGGCAAATTGGTGAATGTGGTGGTGTAGCGCTCATCAGGAAGCCTCAAATCTCCCCTCTCCCGCAGCGTGGGAGAGGGGAGGAGGGTGAGGGCAGAAAGGCAAGGTATGCTGGAAGCGATCTTCGCGCCACGTTCCATTGCCGTGGTTGGCGCGTCACCCGATCCATCGAAACTGGGACACCGCATCCTCAAGAACATCCTCGACGCTGGCTATCCCGGTCACGTCTTCCCAATCCATCCAAGCGCGCCGCATGTCCTGAACCTTCCAGCATACCCATCAGTCGAACAAGTCCCAGAACCGGTTGATCTGGCAGTGATCGTCGTGCCAGCGGCGGTTGTGCCGGATGTTGCGGAGGCGTGCGGCAGGGCTGGCGTCAAAGGGTTGGTGGTCATCAGCGCCGGGTTCAAGGAGGTCGGACCGGAAGGGCGCGCGCTGGAAATGCGCCTGCTCGAGATCGTACAGCGCTACGGGATGCGCATGATCGGTCCCAACTGTCTGGGCGTGATTGATACCACAACCCGCCTGAATGCGTCGTTTGCGGCGCTCTATCCGCACCCCGGTCAGATCGCGTTCATGTCGCAGTCGGGAGCGCTGTGCACCGCCATTCTGGACTGGAGCAAGGCGCAGGGGATCGGCTTCTCGCGCTTCGTCAGCCTGGGAAACAAGGCGGACGTAGACGAGGTGACGCTGCTGGAGGCATGGGGGTGCGACAAAGCGAACAACCGGGTCATTCTGGCGTACCTGGAAGGCATCAGCAATGGTGATGAGTTCGTCGCCGTGGCGCGCCGGGTGACGAAACAGATTCCGGTGATCGCCATCAAGAGCGGCGCGACGCAGGCGGGCGCGCGCGCCGCTTCATCGCACACCGGAGCGCTGGCAGGCGCCGAGCACGCCTACGAAGCGGCGTTTGACCAGAGCGGCGTGCTGCGCGCGCGCTCGATGCAGGAGCTGTTCGATTTCGCGCTGGCGTTCGCCTATCAACCGCTTATCCCCGGCAATCGTCTGGCGATCGTCACGAATGCTGGCGGTCCGGGGATTATCGCAACCGACGCCGCCGAGCGCAGCGGGTTGAAGCTGGCGGAATTGACGCCAGCGACGACTGCGGCGCTGCGCGCGGCGCTGCCGCCGACTGCGAGCGTCTATAACCCGATCGACATCATCGGCGACGCGCGCTCGGATCGCTATCGGGTTGCGCTGCGCGCCGCGCTCGATGATCCGAACGTCGATGCCGTGCTGGTGCTGTTCACGCCGCAGGCGATCAGTGATACGGAAGACATTGCGCAAACCATTGTTGAACTCGCTTCGGGGAGCGTCAAACCGGTCGTGACGAGCTTTATGGGCGCGGCGACGATTGGGGAGGCGCTGCGCATCCTGAACGATCATCGCATTCCGAACTACGCCTTCCCCGAACGCGCTGTCGCTGCATTGGCGGCGATGGTGGCGCAACGCCGCTGGGTTGAGCGTCCACCGGGAGAGTATGTCCGTTTCGACGTCGATACTGAACGGGTGCGCGCGCTCTTTGCGCGGGTGCGCAGCGAAGGACGGGTTGAGCTTGGCGAACTCGAAGCGCGTGAGGTGATCGAAGCATACGGGATGCGTCTGCCCAAATCGTTTCTGGCGCAATCGCCGGAGGAGGCGGCGGAAATCGCTGCCCGCATCGGCTTCCCGGTGGTGATGAAGATCTCGTCACCCGATATTCTGCACAAAAGCGATATTGGCGGCGTCAAACTCGGCATCAGCGACCCCGCAGCCGCGCGTGACGCCTATGAACTGATCGAATACCGCGCCCGCAAATACAGCCGCGAGGCGCGTATCTGGGGGGTGCTCGTGCAGGAGCAGGTGCGCAAAGGGCGCGAAGTGCTGGTTGGCGTCAGCCGCGACCCGCAGTTTGGTCCGCTGATCGCATTCGGGTTAGGCGGCATTTACGTTGAGGCGATCAGAGACGTCGCCTTTCGCCTGGCGCCGGTGTCGCGGCAGGAAGCGGCGGAGCAGGTGCGCTCGATCCGCGCCTTCCCGCTGTTGCGCGGCATGCGCGGCGAACCGCCAGCCGACATCGCCGCCGCCGAAGAAATTATTCTGCGCGTGTCGCAGTTGGTGACTGATTTTCCTGAAATTGTCGAGATGGACATCAACCCGCTGGTGGTGTACAACCGGGGCGAAGGAGCCACGGTGCTGGACGCGCGGATCATCCTGCGCGGTTGACGAGCATCAGAGAACGGCGCATGCTCATTTTTCGTTCGGCAAGGAGACAGGCGATGGCTACCCTCTACGTTGCATCGACGGAAACATTTGTCGGCAAAAGCGCGACATGCGTGGGGCTGCTCACGCGCGCACAACGCGACGGTTTCAGCATCGGCTACATGAAGCCGGTCAGCGTTTCGGTGACCCGCACCGAAACCAGCGTGCATGACGATGATGCAGCGTTCATTCGCGAACACTTCGCCCTGCCCGATCCGCTGGAACATGTTGCGCCGGTGCTCGTCACGCAGGGGGTGGTCGAACAGATCATGCGCGGGCAGGCAACGACCGACTTTGTGCGACGCCTGCGCGAAGCATACCTCGCCGTCTCACGCAACCGCGACCTGCTGGTGGTGGAAGGCGCCAACACCTGGGCTGAGGGGTCGGTCGTCGATCTCTCCGCCGATCAGGTGTCCGACATGCTGGAAGCGCCGGTGCTGCTGGTGACGCTCTACCGTTCACCGCTTTCGCTTGACGCGGTGCTGGCGGTGCAACGTTACCTCGGCGACCGGCTGCTCGGCGTGCTGATCAACGAAGTCGAAGCGCCGAAGATAGATTTTGTGAAGAGCCGGGTTGCGCCGTTCCTGGAAAAACGGGGCGTGCCGGTGTTCGCGGTTCTGCCGCAGGACCCGCAACTCGCCAGCGTCACCGTCGCCGACCTGTTCGAGTTCCTGGGAGGGCAGATCATCGGGCGACCGGAGTGGTGCGAGCGCCAGGTGGAGCACCTGGTGATCGGCGCGATGGGCAGCGCCGCCGCGCTCTCCCACTTCCGCCGCCGTGCCAACAAAGCCGTCATCACCGGCGGCGACCGCGCCGACCTGCAACTGGCTGCGCTGGAAACCTCGACCTCGGTGCTGGTGCTGACCGGCAACATTCGTCCTCCGGCGACGGTGCTCGACAAAGCGGAAGAGCAGCAGGTGCCGGTGATCATCGTCTCGGACGACACCCTGACCACGGTGGAGCGGAGCGAGCGCGTCTTCGGACACATTCGCTTCAAACAGGCATCAAAGATCGCCCGTTTCACCCAGTTGCTCGACGAGTCATTCGATTTCGACCGCCTGTACGACGAGTTGGGGCTGGTGCGGCGATAACCGGTAGAGACGTTGCACCGCAACGTCTCGAAGCATTGTTGAACGTGACACGTTGAACGTTTGACGCAGGAGGTTGGCAGGTAGAGGCACGCCGGTGGCGCGCCCGTGAGCCGTGGGCGGAAGGCATGGTAGGGGCACGCCGCTGGCGTGCCCGGCGACGGCGGCGCGCCCGGGGGTATCGGTGACATGCCCGGCGGTATCGGCGGCGCGCCCGTGAGCCGTGGGCGGAAGGCATGGTAGGGGCACGCCGGTGGCGTGCCCGGGGGTATCGGTGACGTGCCCTGCGCCGGTGGCGCGCCCGGCGGTATCGGTGGCGCGCCCGGCGACGGCGGCGCGCCCGGGGGTATCGGCGGCGTGCCCTGCGCCGATGGCGCGTCCGGGAACCACAGGAGGAAGGCATGGTAGGGGCACGCCGGTGGCGTGCCCGGCGGCGGTGGCGCGTCCGGGAACCGCAGGAGGAAGGCATGGTAGGGGCACGCCGGTGGCGTGCCCGAGGGTATTGGTGGCGTGCCCGATGGTGTGCCGCAATGGGTTTATAATCGCAGAACCGTCGCATCGCAACGGTTCCACAAAATGACCGGTAGCGACGTTGCAATCCAACGTCGCCACACAAAAACAAGGAGACACCATGGCAGAAACAACGATTGAAGCGATCAC
>JANWXL010000428.1 GCA_025055265.1 Roseiflexus sp. | reverse complement strand
TGGCCGATCTATCTGCCGCTGACGGCGCGGTAGCGCGGCGTTGATGGCAAGAGCGAGCATCGTGAGGGGGACACGGACTCACACGGACTCAACGGATTTCCACGGATCTGCGGATAATGGAACGTGATCTGCGGGAATCCGTCGCGATCCGTGGCAATCCGTGTCCTCAGGCGCCATATCAACCTGGAGTTTCCAAACCTCTCCACGAGGGTGCAGGATGGCCGATGATGATGTCCTGATCGATGAATTCGGCGGGCTGTACCGCAAAGCCTGGCATGGCGGGTATGTGCCCGATATTGGCTGGATGGGTCACAAGCGCGACCTCAACTCCTGGGGCATGCCGAACATCGAAAGCGGCTTCTTCGGTCCTGTGCCCGCCCGCGATCCGTGGGGCCAGCCCATCTATAGCGTCGACGGCCAGCCGCTCTACCGGCGCCGGTGGGACCCGGCAACGGCGTCGGAGATCGAGAAGATCAGAGGAACGGGAGATGATGACACGATCCCAACTATCCTGGCTGTCGTGTTTATCATTGTGTGTATTGCCGGTGTCGGCCTGGTCCTCTATCTGCTCTATCAGGCTGCGCGCGTCCTGATCACGGCGTGGACGGATTTCGAGCGGCGCCGGCCGCGGCTGTGTCTCGCCATCAAGCTCGTCACCGGGATGGCGCTCGTTGCCGGCGCTCTGGCGCTCGCAGGCTTCGACAGTGCAGTGCAGCTCTCCGGCGCGCTGCTGGTTCCCGGTCTCTGGGGCTGGTTCCGGCTCACGAGTCGCCTGCCGCTTATCTTTCTCCCGCTCAATGCGTCGCTCATCGGCAGCGTGCTCTGGCTGGTCGCGCGCCTGACCCGCGACGCCTGGCAACCGGTCTGGAGCGAGCTTACTCGCGGCCTGCCGCTCATCGGCGATCTGGCCGTCGTGCTCGGCGCTGTGCCGATGGTGATGCTCGTTATGCACGCAGGTATGCGCCATTACCCGCGGGTGTTCCGCGTGATTGACCTGATCGGGTTTGGGCTGATCCTTGCCTTCGTGTTGACGCGGGTCTGGACCGGCTGGGTGCCGCTGTGGGCGCAATGGACTGAGCCGCTGCCACTGATACCCGCGCCGGGAGTGCTGATCGCCGCCGCGCCGCTGCTGATCTGGCTCTGGCGCCAGGGTCAGAAGCGCTGGCCCACGCCGTTTTTTGCCGCCAATCTGCTGCTGCTGGGTGGGGCGCTCAGCCTGACCGCCTACCAGTATCAGCCGCTCTGGCGCGATGCCTGGAATCACTGGACGGCGGGCACAGTGGTTGCAACGATGCCGTTTGTAATGATTGCCGTCACGCCCGTATCGCTCTGGACCTGGAGCCGGGTGAGTCTGCGCTGGCCCCGCATCTTTGCGCTGCCCAACCAACTGCTCAACGGCGCGATCCTCTGGCTGATTGCTGATCGCACCCGCGCGCTATGGACAGATTCGTGGCTGCGGTTCTGGGGCGATGTGCCGATCATCGTCGATCCCGCCCTGATGCTGCTGGCGCTTCCGGCGACAGTCTGGGGGGTGCGGCGGGCGGGTGAACGCTGGTCGCCGCTGACGCCGCTGGTGCGCCTGCTGCTGCTGAGCGTCCTGTGCTGGTGGCTGGCGGAGCGCACACGGTTCCTCTGGCAAGATGCCTGGAGCGACTTTGCGGGCAGCGGCGCGCTCGATCCTGCGCTGCTAGCGCTTGTTTTCTTCCCGCTCCTCGTCGGCTGGGGGCGCCTGCGCCGGCGCTGGACGATGCCGATGGATGCGGTCGGCCTGTCCGCCCTCACGATGGGTCTGTGGTGGGTCGCTGAACGCACCTTCCCCGAAACGGATCCCGGCATTCGGGCCGCAATAGCGACTGTTCCGCTGGCGAGTTGGGGATGGATGCTCCTGTTTCGTCATCGCCGACAGCTTGCCCTGGCGCTCGTCGGTCTGCTGGCGCTGCTGGCGCTCCTTGCCGCGTGGCTATTGCCGGAGTATCGCCAGGCGACCATCGAGCAGGTGCTGCGGTGGGTGGCCATCCAGGACATCCGCCTGCCATGAGTGGCGGTTGACATTGCGTTTGTGGAGGAACGCACAAAGGCGTGAAAGCGCAAAGGGAGGCGGTGGGAAGGTTGAAGGTGGGGAGATGGTCATTGAATGCTGAAAAACGAACATTAAGCGTGGGAAAGCAGAGACGTTGCACCGCGACGTCTCTAAGCGTCGCATAAGGGAAGGAATGCGGGAAGCGCACCACTGCGCCATGTGTAAACGGCGCGCGTTGGACGATGAACGCGGGATCGCCAGCGTAGGGACGACAGAGCGGCGAGGTTGCAACAGACCGCAGGGGGACGTGGCGGAGGTGACGGTCACCAAGGGGTGACGGGCGACTGATTGATGCCTGCGCCGCGCCAGCAGACCTGCCGGGCGCAGCGCGCCATACAGGTGGTGACGGTCACCGGCGGGGATGCTGGAGAGGGTGAAAAGGTTGAAGGTGGGAAGGTTGAAGGTGGGAAGGTTGAACGTTCCACATTCAACGCGATGCCCCGAGCCTGCGAAGGGTTGAATGTGAAAACGTGACCGACCTTTGAGGTCTTTGCCATGCGCCTGGTTATGCCGGTGATCATCACGTGCAGGAAGGCGCCCTTTCCCTGGAAGGCGCCTCGCCTGACCTCAAAGGTCTACGCCGTGGAATTTGGGAATTGGGTGAAAGGCAACGGGTGGGGAAGGGTCGAAGGTGACAGATAACCTCTAACCCTTAACCCCTAACCTCCCCCCCGCACGATGCTGATAAACAACACCACTCCCGCGCTCAGCAGTGCAACCAGAGCAATGGCGGCGGGAATGATCACCAGCAAACCGTCCCACCCGGCGATGGCTGCCGCAATCGTC